>JAABTZ010000548.1 GCA_011389605.1 Desulfobacteraceae bacterium | reverse complement strand
GGTTTCATCAAACAGACCTACAGAATCAAATAAATGCCGCCAGGCAAACATGTTGGCAGTGGTGCTCACCCCGTTTTTTGCATATTCATCCTGCCGGAAGGCAAATATGCTCTCATGCAGTTCGGCTAAGCCGGGATTTTTCTGATCTTTGAAGGTCAGCTCGATTTTGCCGGCCACCCGAAAGCTGCCGGGATTCTGCGCCAGACATCCTACAGCTTTTTCGATCCAGTCCGGGGCCGGTATGCAGTCTGCATCGCAAAATCCCAGAAGCTCGCCTTTGGCCGCGCGGATTCCGGTATTTCTTGCCGCATACGAACCAGGTTTTCTTTCGCATAAAAGCTTTAAATTATGCCTGCCCCCAAATGTTTCCGGAAAAGGGTCAGCAGGATCATTGTTGACTACAACAATTTCAAACCTGTCCTTGTGCCAGGTCTGGCGCTCAAGTGCGTCAAGGGCCATACCAAGCCTGTGCCAGTCATGGTATACTGGTATGATAACAGAGACAAATGGTTTGTTTTCGGTCATTTGAAAAAGCTCCGCCCGTGTTTGGATGCGGATTCTCGCCCCTTGATTTTTTTCAGGTTTTGTGCAACCTGTTGGGATGCTGAAATAAAATTGATTTTTATCGGCTATGCAGGTAAATTACAAGTTTGTTTTACCTGTCCGTAGTTTCATGAAACAATAGAAAACCACTGAACACATTATTTTGCATGGGAATTTATTATGGATCAGCAGACCAATCCTGTTGTGGTTATGGGAACCCACCGAAGCGGCACCTCTGTTATGGCCGGATGCCTGCGTCTTGTCGGAATCAATCTGGGGCAAAATCTTATCTCTGACCCTGAATCTGATAAGTCTCAAAACTATCCGCAAAACAGTGACATCATCCTTATACATGATATTCTTTTGCGGGATCTGGGATGCCGCTGGGACATGATCGGCAATCTGCCCGATGATTGGCAAACCAGCAAGGCAGCTGATACCGCCCGTGAAAAAATTGTTAATCTCATAGACAGGGAATTTGCCAAAAGTACTTTATGGGCCATAAGTGATCCCAGGCTGTGCAAATTTCTGCCGTTGTGGCTGGATATTTTTTCTCAAAAAGGGCTGTCTCCCGGCATTGTTATGATGGTCCGCCATCCTTATGAAGTGGCCGCATCCCTGAAAAACAAGAATGGTATTGATCTTCTAAAAGGCCACCTGCTGTGGCTTGCCTCCAACCGCCAGGCCCTGGCTGAATTAAGGCAGCACAATCATGCCATCGTGACCTATGACCGTCTTCTGGCTGATCCTCTATCCTGTCTTGAAACCATTGCCCAGGAATTGAATCTTAACTTTCCCATAAGTCTGGCTGGAGCATACCAGGATATAATCTCCTATATCCGTCCGGAGCTAAAGCACGAGCATAACTCACAGGCTGTTTCCGGCCAAAAGGGAAAAAATGCCTTTGCCCATTATGCCTGGTTTTATGATCAGTTCCGGATGCACCAGAGCCGGCTTATCGCATCCCGCACAGAAGATCAGGGCGCCTCTGAGCAATCAGCTGCAGCTAGAACATCTGTTCAGAACCTGGCAGTATTTCCCCTGGTTTCAAAGCCTGCCAAAACTCAGCGGACATCTGTGGATACATCCCATGCTGCTGAAATGTTTGACAATTTGCTGAGTCTTATCAGGTCCTATGAGCAGGCCGAACTGGATACGGAAATCAGACGCCAGAGGCTTCTGCTGGAAGCAGATCACCAGGAGCCCCTGCTGTATGCCAGAATTTGCCTGCCCGTATCCCCGGACCATGGCGACGTTTATCCATCTGAAAATGCTAAAAAAATTCTTCTGGCTCCCGAGGAGTGGCAGAAAATATCCGTTGATATTAATGACCCGGATCCTTTGCGCCAAAACCGCATAAGGCTTGACCCTCTTAACTCCAGGGGTATTATCCGTATTCAGTCTCTGGCAATTGTAAACGCCGCAACCGATCAGCAGATCTGGTCGGTTCCCGGATCAGCCGGATTTGATCAGTGCACCATTGAAGGCCAGGCCCTGGTGCTCGACCGCCGGGAAGGACTTGTCATGTGCGCCACAGGCAAAGCTCCCCGTCTTTTTCTGCCTCTGCTGAAGGACATGCCAGATGCCCCGCTTCGATTTGAGGCCTGGGTCAAAGCCGGCCGGAACCTGGATCAGATAACAGACCTGTGGGCTGAAAAGCAAAACACCATAAAAAAGATAAAAAAGGAAGTCCAAACCCATCAAAAACAGCTTGAGGAGACTTCCAAAGAGCATGAGCAATCCAGAATCAAATGGGAGCAGACTGTTGCCGGGCTTCAGCAGACTATTTCAGAAAATGAAAAGTTTTTTCACAAGTGGCAGGAGCGCAAGGA
>JAABTZ010000547.1 GCA_011389605.1 Desulfobacteraceae bacterium | reverse complement strand
AGATTATTTACACTTTCCATGACCTGGTCCTGATTTTCCGCAAGCCGGCTCTGAACTTCTGCAATTGCAGCCTGCACCCTCAGATCCCGGGTCTGGACATCCGGCTCGGGCAAATCCTGTGATGCCCCAAGATGAAGAGTTTTTCTGGGCTCCTGAGCCTGCCGCTGCTCAGATTTACCGGTAAAAAACGAGATCAGCAGGATCAGAAAAATAAGAGCCCCGCCGCCTGCCAGCAGAATTAACAGCGACTTGCGCCCGGCCGGCAGCCTGCTTCGCTGTTTACGCAGCAACGATTCAGGGGCTTCTTCATATTCTTCATTTTGCGGATTGTTACCGTATTCCATAATTAATCTCCTTATGATAAGATCAGTTATAAAACAATTAAATCAGATTACCACCAACTCCGGGGAGATGCCAAATGAAAAAATATTCCCACCAGTTTGTATACAACTGTGATTCCCTTCTCAGCTTTGGATGGGACAGGCCCACAGATGAGCAGACCGTGATATGCTATCTCCAGATGTTTTCAGATGATCAGCTTATGAAAACCCTTGCCGGCCGGATGAGCGATGCAGAGCTTGAAGAAATCTACAACCTTATCAGCAGGGTGCTGAAAACCCATTTGGACGAGTCGGAATATCATGGCCTTTTTCTTAAAGAAAAACATTGATGGCACCGTAAGAAGTTCAATATCTGCAGACACAAAGAAAAGGTTTTTATATCATGCTCAAAAATCAGCATTTGGAACGGTACGCAGATATCCTGCTGTGGGGATTGAAAACCGCCCGGCGGGGACGCAGAAAAAAGAGTGATATCATACTGATCCGCCACGATCTGGCAGCCCTTCCCCTGGCAGAACGTCTGTATGAAAGACTGCTTAAAGCCGGCCGCCAACCCATTGTAAGGCTTATGGGAACTTACACCATGGAACAGCGGTTTTACGAAATCGGCAACCAGCGCCAGCTTACCTTTATCGCTCCGGGTGAAAAGGAGCTGCTGGAAAATTTAAACGGCAGCATTGTGCTTCTGGCCCCTGAATCCATAACCCATCTGGCCCATGTGGATCCGGGAGCCATTGCAAAATCCATGAAAGCCAGAAAGCCTATGCGCAAAATCCTGGACCGGCGGGAGGAAACCGGGGAGTTCAGCTGGACTTTGGCCATGTATCCCACTTCCGCCCTGGCACGGCATGCCGGAATGACCCAGGAACAGTACGCAAACCAGGTCATAAAAGCCTGCTTTCTTAACCGCAGGGATCCCGTTGACCAGTGGGAGTCGGTTTTCCGGCAGGCAAGGTCTGTCAAAAAATGGCTTAACAGCTTGTCAATCCGGTATCTCCACATTGAGTCAGCCAATGTGGATCTTGAGATCTCCCCTGGCAGGATGCGGCAATGGATCGGAATTTCCGGCCACAACATCCCCAGTTTTGAAATTTTCCTCTCACCTGACTGGCGGGGTACCCGGGGGGTGTATACGGCTGATCAGCCAACTTACCGCAGCGGCAACCTTGTAAAAAACATCCGGCTTGAATTTGACCGGGGCCGGGTAATAAATGCCAGTGCGCAAAGCGGCGAAGATTTTTTGTGCAAGCAACTTCAGATGGATTCAGGATCTGACAAGATCGGGGAATTTTCCTTAACCGACAGGCGTTTTTCCAGGATAGACAGGTTTATGGCCAACACCCTTTATGATGAAAATTACGGCGGCTCCTTTGGCAACTGCCATATCGCCGTGGGCAGCTCTTATTCCGACACCTATTCCGGAAACCCCGCTGAGCTAAGCCCGGCTGCCAAAAAAGAACTGGGATTCAATGACTCAGCCCTTCACTGGGATCTTGTAAACACCGAAAAAAAACTGGTCACAGCACACCTGGCAGACGGCTCCAGGACAATGATATATGAAAACGGACAATTCAAGCACAATGGATAAAGTCGATTTTTTCAATTTACCTCTTTTAATGGAAAATCCGATCCAGGAATACACCTGGGGTTCAAAGACTGCAATCCAAAAAATCAGGCGGATTGAGCCCGATGGTAAAACCCCATGGGCTGAGCTCTGGATGGGGGCCCACCCCAAAGCGCCTTCTGCTGTGAGGCTCAATGATGTGTCAATGAACTTAAACGTTTTAATTCAGCACTATCCTGATAATATTCTCGGCGTAAAAACCGCATCCGAATATAACAACGCCCTGCCCTACCTGCTTAAGGTCCTGGCAGCAGACCAGCCTCTTTCCATCCAGGCCCACCCTGATGCAAAACAGGCCGGAGATGGTTATGAGAGGGAAAACCGGCAGCAGATCCATATTTCCGCTTCCCATCGCAATTACCGGGACTCCTGGCCCAAACCCGAGCTGATCTGTGCCGTGGAACCCTTTGGCGCC
>JAABTZ010000546.1 GCA_011389605.1 Desulfobacteraceae bacterium | reverse complement strand
AGATGCGGGAATTCAAATCCATGGTGGAGGCGGATATTGCAGAATCCCGTGCCGACAGAAAGGCCATGAATAAAAAATGGGGAGAACTGGCCAATAAAATGGGCACGGTGGTGGAAGATATTGTGGCTCCCTGTATCAGTGGTGTTGCCCGGGAATACTTCCAGGTGGCGGAATTCGATTTTTTTGCCATACGGCTGCAGAAAAAAAATGCTTCCGGCACCATGCGGCGGGAATTCGACGTGGTGGCGGAAAGCGAAAACCATTTGTTTGTGGTGGAGACCAAAGCCACCCCCCGGACCACCGATATTCAAAAATTCATCGACTTTGTCCCGGAGATCACGGATTGGTTCCCCGCTGCCCGCTCAAAAACCATTGTCCCTGTCCTGGCTTCCCTCTATCTGCCCCCTGACGTGGTCCAGTTTCTGACCCGGAACCAGATTTTTGCCCTGGCCATGAAAGATGACAACATGGACCTGCTCAATCCCGAATTGTTACACCAATAATCTGGATCAAAGAGGTCCGAAAAAAAACTATATCCTCTGCCTGCCTCATCGGTCCGGGCAGCTTCGATGGTCGCATGCAGCGCCAGAAGCTTGGACTTATTGGTCTGATTTTAAAAGGAAATTGAAAATTGCCAAGAAAATTTTAATCATTTGCCTGGAGACACTTCCGGTGGGGCGTACTACAATGGTGGCCCATAGCGCATGACCTCGTTCATGCCGGGAATGGGAAAATGCAGGAGCAGCAGATTCATTTATGCGGAGAGATGAATATGATAGGCAAGATTGGTAATCGTCTGGTTATATTTGTGGGTACCCAGTTCAGAAGCCTTCCGATGTAACAGCTGGTTTTTGTGCAACTCCCTGGACAGTAGGTCATTCATGCTGCGGACTGTTTTTGCAACAGAAAGAGCGATATTGTGCTTGATTTTATGGCCGGTATGGGGCATCTCACCAAGGAGTTCATCAAGTGAGCGGCCACTGATGACATAGATAGACACGTTTTCAACAGGCCTGATGGTCGCGCTTCGGGGGGATTGTCCTAATCCCTGCCGCCACAGGCTGTCACGGTATGCTCTACTGCCATATTTTTTTAATCCCCGGCTTCGATAAAAAGAGACCATAATCATTGACCAGGATCAGGAACGTGGGCTTCAAACGGGTGTCAATGGTTTCAAGTGGGGGCAGATCCAGCAATTTTCCCGGCACCAAACAAAGACGGGTATTGTCCTAATTTGTTTTTTTTTGTATGGTTTGTTGTTTTCCAGATTATGTTGATTTTTTAAAAAATAACCGGTATTGAGCAGTAAAATTATGAAAATGCCCAGATCTCAAAAAGACGATTTTGAAAAAGTACTTGATATCCTTGAATATAAAATATTGTCAGGTCTCTTAAATCCGCGGGAAAGACTCATTGAAAGAGAACTTGCAGAAGAATATAAAATCAGCACCGGAACAGTGAGAAAAGTTCTCAAGGAACTTACCGTAAAAAATCTTATCATCCACATGCCCCATCGGGGTGCTTTTGTTGCTGAGCCAACACGCAAAGAAGCGGAAGATATTTTTCATACACGGATACTTCTGGAAAGCTATGCTTTGGAATCTGTGGCGCGCAATATGACAAAAACCAGGCTCAAGAAAATTGAAACCTATGAAACAGCATTTGAAAAAAAATTACAGACCCGGAATTTGAGGGGAATCCTTAAATACAATCGCTTATTCCACCAGTCTATATTTGAAACCTGCGGGAATGTGATTGTTTCAGAGATGATTGACCAGCTGCGAAACCGTTCCAGGATCTGGTATCACTATATTCGCGGAGATGCCCGGCATCGGGAAAAAAGTATCCAGGAGCACCGGGATATGATTGCTTGTCTTCGATCCGGCAATGCTGATAAACTCAAAGCAGTTAATGAAACCCATCTGAATTCAGGCTATAAAAGCTATACAGGCCATCTGCCATTGATGGCATAAGGCCGATTTTTTTGTTGACAACGCATCAGGGGCAGTCTATGGTTAAAAATATTATTAATGATATTATTAATAATTTGGCCTCATAAACTCAGTATTGTAATAATTTTTGTTAGTTATGCTTTTATAGCATTTTCTTTGGTTGGGGGAAAATTAATGATAGAAGAACGGATGGAAACCGATGTCTTGTGTATCGGGGGGGGCATAGCCGGCCTTATGGCGGCTATCCGGGCAGCAGAAGCAGGTGCCAGTGTCGTGGTTGCTGAAAAGGGAAATGTGGAATACAGCGGGTGTGGCCGCATGGGAAATGATCATTTTGAAACCCATATACCTGAAGTTCATGGTCCTGACCGCGAAGCATGGATCGAAGAACTTCTGCATACTGCCAAAGGAGAGATTCTCATCGGCAAAGACCT
>JAABTZ010000545.1 GCA_011389605.1 Desulfobacteraceae bacterium | reverse complement strand
TCATCCACGTCAGCAGGATTTAAAACTTTCCACTCAACCCAGCTGGATCCCAGATCCAGGGGAGCCGGAGCAGTGTCAACATCTGCAATATCAATTACAGAAAGAATTTCCATCACATCCTGGCCTGCCATTACGGCCTGGTCGCATGACCAGGTTGTGCGGACATTTTTTGTTGAAGACCAGATAACGGAAGTAAGCGACATGAAACCAATGCTGAAAACCGCCATGGCTATAAGCGAACCAATCAGGCTCATTCCATTCCTGTCATTTATAATCACAACACCCTCCCATTAAAACATGTTCCTGCACCGGATGCTGGTTGCCATAAGACTGTGGGCATAACCGTTGTCCGGCTTGTATGGCTGCCCGCCAGGGAAAAAAGTCCGGCTGTCAGCCGAACTGCCCACCGGATGTTTTGACCTGACCAGAAGCCAGACCTTGACCGCGCGGATTGCCGCGGTGTCAACCGGCGTCATTGCCAGTCCACCCGGGGTATCATCGCCGTTTATGGATCCGTCGTCGTTTGTATCAAGCAGGCGGTCAAGAAAACCGTTGCCATTGCCGTCAAAGGCCCACAAAACATTTCCGCCCGAAGAGACTTCAACCGCCCCGTCTGCGTCTGCGTCAAAAGCATAGGCAAACCGTATGGCGGAAATGTTGTCTGCAGCCCTCTGGCCATCGATTACCAGGCCGGAGACGCCTGATGCGGCAAATCCGTCCCTGTTTCTGTCATGGCTTTTTAAAAGGCCGATGCTTATGACCCTGTCCTCATCATCGTCAAAAGGATCATCGAGATCATTTCGCTCAAAGACCAGCACCCCTTTTCCGGCAGTATGCACAATACGCCCCGGGTTGATGTCGCGTTCCGGGTTAAAGCCCATCAGCCGGATATTGTCTTCTATCAGATACATGGCACCCCGGGCATTGACTGCCATGGCAGCTTTCTGGTCAATGTTTTTTGAAGCCGACTGGGAGGATAAAAATGTATTAAGGGCTGCGGCCATGACAATTGTGCCGATCACCATGCCGATTAAAAGTTCAATGAGCGTTAATCCGCGATTGTCTCCTGTTTTTCTCATTTCCATGTTACCGGGCTTGCTGGTTTAAAAAAAAGCGGTCTTTCTACCAATTGCTGTCAGACTCATCGATTATTGAAATACCGCCCACGCTGGTCACCCTGATGCCCATGTTCCGGTATCCGGACCGGTGGTATCTTATTCTGACAGTTCCGTACCTGCCATTGCTTCTGATTCCTCTTGAGTTGTAGGTATACCGCAGATCATCAACATTGGGGTCCCTGCCCGTGACCTCATAGATTTCAATATGTTCCGGGAAGACATAAGGGCTTTTAAGCACGTTTCCGTCCCCGTCTAAAACAGTGTAAGCACCTGCATCAATGTCAAAAACAACAGATACATTTTCACACCTGCTAACCGCCCGGGCCCGGGCCTCGCTTACTGCGGAATACAAATTTCTGCATGCGGCCATAACCCTTCTGTCCGGCAGCCCGCTTAAATAGGAATATCCGCCGATTCCGGCCAGGATGGCAAACACTGCAATGGCGGTCATTAATTCAATTAAGGTAAAACCAAAATTTCTCATTTTTCCAGGCGCCCGGCAATTTATGGTATTTTATTGCATATCAATTATTGTAATATCTAATTTATTATAGATATTATTGTCATAGCAGAATTTCAATAAACAACAAATACAACTAAAGTATTAAAAAAGTATGATTTTTTTAAATCCTAAACCACCCGTAAGCGCCCTGGCTGACCGGCGGTGCGCAAAAGGAGTTTTCTCGCTCCAGGAGCCTTTTGGAGCCTCAATTTCCGCTCGAAAACCCGCTTTTCCGCACCGCCGTCAGGGCAGCGAAGTGCAGTTTTGTCAGAGCGCAAAAAAAAGGGTGAGTCCTGAAACAGGATCCACCCTTTTTTTGATTTTTCCAGGCACGCGGGAAAATTTTTACTTCATCCCGGAACCTTTCTGCCCCCCCGTCAATCTTGACCCGGGGTTTAAAAATTTTTTCTACTTATTCAGCACCGCCATTGTCATTTTTGCGGAATTGGGATTCAAATCGATCCATTTTTCCCACGTAGGCATTTCTTTGTTTCTGGTATTGCTCAATCCTTTGGTTAAGCATTCTGATTTCCTGGTTGTAGGCCCTGCTTTCATCCGGGCTCATTTTATCGGAAGCCTTTTTTTCCAGGGCAGCTTTCTGTTTTTGGAGCTCATCAAAGGTTTGCTGCAGTTTTTTATTTTCCCGGTCCAGTTCTTCGGCGGTTATTCTAAGCTGCCCGTCCCAGGTCCCGGCATCAGGCGCTTTTTTCCCGTCTTCACGCGCTGCCGGAGACGGGACGGTCCCAGGCTTGGTTTTAACCGATTCATATTCC
>JAABTZ010000544.1 GCA_011389605.1 Desulfobacteraceae bacterium | reverse complement strand
TTTAAACCAGAAGAGGTTGAAGTATTATGAAGATATGGTCAAAGGGAACGTATGAATTCTGCAAAATGCAGGATGCGCCGACTGTTGTCACGATGGAACAGAAGGTGTTCAAAATCCTTTTGTTTCCGGCGCAGATCAACGGCTTGCAGTGATTTTTCAACAGCAGCCTTTAATTCGGCAAGGCTGCTGACATCGCAGCGGCTGGCAAGAAACTGATAGTCCGGTTCTGTGCGTGACAGCAAAAACATGACATCGTAATAATCACGCCCCTTGCCTCTGGAGAGCATGGCGGCAATCTTCATGGCACACAGCACCGCTTCGGACGGAACCGGAAATGGGAAGAAAAAACCGCAACCCCTTATAAATTCCATGACGGGTTCATAGGGTGTCTGCTGATCCTGGGTCCCGATTTTCAGCAGAAAACGCGCCTCCCGATGTCCGGAAATGCCCAGATTAAACAAAAGCTCCGGGAAATAAAGACTGCGTCGAAACGCCTTTAACCTGCTCTTTTCCCGTTCTCTGGCCTCCACATTAAATCCACTGCGCTGCAGGGATGTAGGATGGGCTGTAGATTTTGCCTGCGATATATTCGGCGAAATCCGGCTTGTCTTTGTATTCGGGAAAGGCGTACCATCCGCGCCGCAGATGCACGAGGTACCCCTTTTTTGTCCAGCGGACCAAATTATTGCGATCAAATCCCGGCTGCCATGCATATACCTGATGAATGCTGAAACAGCCGAGGTCAAACATTTTGTTTTTAAATTTAATCCAGTTCATAATTTGTTTCCATTATCCGGCACTCCAGAAAGACTCGCCGGCAGTTCGGCATTGCGGCTGAGCGACCCGCCCCGGCGCAACAGTGCAGAACTTCTATTGACAGCCTTTCCTGTATCGGTGTAGAGAAAATCATTGTTCAAACCTGAACACACCTTTCGGGAACGCCTCAGGCCCCAACAGGGACGGAGTACGTCAAAATACCGCCATGCAGGAATCCATCCGCTACCAGATTTTAAAGCACCTCCAGGACAATCCGGAGATCACTCAGCGCGAGCTGGCCAGCCAAACCGGCTTTTCCCTGGGCAAGATCAACTATTGTCTGCATGCCCTTATCGACCGGGGCCTGGTCAAGGCGGAAAACTTAAAAAACTCCCGGAACCGGCCGGCCTGCATTTACAAACTCACGCCCAGGGGTCTTGAGGAAAAAGCAATTGTTGCATCCCGGTTTTTAAAACTAAAACTCCGGGAATACGAAGAACTGAAAAAAGAGATTGAAAACCTTCGTACCGAAACCAGAGAGTAGGACAAAATAATCATTGTGCTCGGCGGCGGCTCCAGATACATGAAAAAACAGAAAATAAAAAACAAATTGGACTTTTTACGGTGCCATCAACACCTGGCTGTTGCTATAAAATATAGGGAACAGGGCTGATCTGGGGACAAAAATGATGCCCTAAGGAGTGAAAACAGGCTTGCCTGGAATATATTTGGTTATATTTGAGAGCTTTATGTAGGTCCGACCCCATTCGCCACAATGTAAAAATGTCATTGACAAAAGAGTCTAAAAGATGACATTGTAGTCTGTATTCGAATTTTACTCCAAGATAAAATAAATCAGGAACATTGCCATGGAACAACTGACAATCCGCCTTCAAAAGTCTGATATGATAAAAATTGAAAAACTTGCCAGGGATTACGGGCTGAAAAGATCAGACATTACCCGTATGGCAATTAAAAAATTTCTTGAAACCACCCCTGAACCGGAACGAAAACCTTTTGAAAAAGCAATGCATCTGATCGGCGTGGCTCAAAGCGGTGTCAGTGATCTGGGCCAGAATCACCGGCAATATCTTATTGAAAGAATGAAAGCAAAAGGGCATGGGAAATGAACGCCATTCTGGATACTGGCCCCTGGGTGGCGTTGATTGACCGCAGCGAGTCGAATCACAGCAAATGCGTTCAATGGTTTAAAGACTTTTCAGGGCGATTGTACTCCACCGAAGCGGTTTTGACAGAAGTCCTGTATTTGCTGAACTTTTCCATAACAGCCCAGAAAGCGGCATTTGATTTTGTGCTGGAACTCATTGTTGAGATCATACCCACGGATATTGACAGCACCCGGCAGGCCAGAGCTCTTATGGCAAAATATGCGGACCTGCCCATGGATTATGCAGATGCAACCATTGTGACTCTGGCGGAAAATGCGGCCGTCTCCCATATTGTAACGCTGGATAAAAAGGATTTCAGCATCTACCGTTTGCCGGGCGGCAAAGCTTTCCACATTTTACCCTGACCCCTCTTCTTTTTCTGAGCATGTGTTTAGGCAGATGATGGATGCGCTTTATCTGTAGGATTTCTCATGGGGAAAAAATTTGACAGAATTACCATAAATCCGG
>JAABTZ010000543.1 GCA_011389605.1 Desulfobacteraceae bacterium | reverse complement strand
GGCATTACCGAGAGCCTTTATCCAAAAAAATCCTATGTAAGGCTGTTTGACCCATGGGATTGGATCATAGGCACCGGTGTTTACATTGATGATGTATATGCCCACATGAAGAACCTTAAATTGAGCATAATCTCCATGGCAGCCGTTATTTTTCTGATTGCCCTGGCCGGCACCCTTGTTTTAATGCGAACCATTACCCTGCCCATTAACAGGCTGGCGGGCTTTGCCACCAATGTTGCAGACGGAGACATTCAAGCCGCAATTCCGGGGCGCTTTAAAGGGGAAATGCTTCAGCTCAAAGAAGCCATTTCAAAGATGGTCCATGAACTTCGCTCCCGCATGCAGGAAGCAGAGCAGCGCGCAAAAGAGGCTGAAACTGCCAGGTTAGCACTTATAAACAGCCAGCAGCGTTTTCAGCTGGCCATCCAGGGCACAAATGACGGCATCTGGGAATTTAACCCTGAAACCAATGAAATCTTTTTTTCACGCAGGTGGAAAGAAATACTAGGATACAGAGCAAACGAGCTGCAAAACCAAACAGATGAATGGCACAGCCGGATTCATCCGGATGATTACAATAGGTTTACAAAGGCCAGGGAAATGTTTTTCAAATCCGATGCCGGCCAGTTTGAGCTGGAATACAGGATGCGGCACAAAGACGGCACCTACCGCTGGATACTTGGCAGGGCAGCTTGTTTGCGCGATCAAGCGGGAAACCCTGCCCGGCTGGCAGGCGCACATACTGATATTACAGAAAAAAAACAAGCCGAGGAAGCCCTGCGCCAAAGCGAGGAAAAATACCGGATCCTGGTTGAAAACGCTCAGGAATCCATTTGTGTGATTCAGGACGGCATGCTCAAGTTTGCCAATCAAACCACCAAGTTTACCGGATACAGCATGGATGAGCTTACCTCCCGGCCATTTATTGAATTTGTCCATCCGGATGACCGCCCGATGGTTATGGATCGCCATCAAAAGCGCCTTAAAGGAATCGAAACGCCTTCCAATTATTGCTATCGGCTTTTAGACAGCAGCGGTGAAGTAAAATGGATTGAGCTAAAGGTTGTAAAAATAGACTGGGAAGGGCGGCCTGCCACACTGAATTTTTTAAGCAACATCACGGAGCAGAAAAAAGCCGAGCATGACCGGAAAGAAATGGAAAAACGCCTTCGCCAGGCACAGAAAATAGAGGCCCTGGGAACCCTTACAGGCGGCGTGGCCCATGATTTCAACAATATACTAAGCATTATCATGGGTTATACAGAGCTGATCCAGGATGAAATTCCCGAAGGTCACCCGGCTGAAAAAGGATTGCGCCAGATCACAGCGGCAGGAATTCGCGCCAGGGATGTGGTGCGGCAGCTTTTAACCTTCAGCCGGAGGGACGAAGAGGAAAAATGCCCTCAGAATATAAGTTTTGTAGTCAAGGAAGGCATGCGTATGATGCGCTCGACCATACCGGCTTATATCGATATCCACGAAGATATCCGCACGGATCTTCCCATGGTCTATGCCAACCCTACCCAGATCCACCAGCTGATCATAAATCTTTGCAAAAACGCCTCTGATGCCATGGCTGAAAATGGTGGGATTCTTACAGTCATCCTTGAGCCGGAGACACTGGACAAGCAGATTATTGCCTTTGGCTCCCGTCTTTTTGCAGGTGATTACGTAAAACTTACGATAAGCGATACCGGCCATGGAATTTCGGCTGACAGTCTTGACCGGATTTTTGATCCATACTTTACAACCAAAGAGGTTGATAAGGGCACGGGGCTGGGGCTTTCAGTGGTTCTGGGCATTATTAGGGATCTCAAGGCCGGCATACTGGTGGAAAGCAGAAACGGCAGCACCAGTTTTAAAATTTTTTTCCCCGCCCTGGGAAAAATGGTTAAACAGCCGTCTGTCCGGACTGAAAATGAGCTGCCGGGCGGCAGGGAGCGGGTTTTGTTTGTTGATGACGAAACAGCCGTAATTGAGTTAAACAAAGCACGTTTTAAAAAACTCGGCTATACTGTGGTATGCGATACTGATCCGGTCAAGGCCCTTCAGAGGTTTGCCGCAGACCCCCATGGTTTTGATCTGGTAATAACTGATATGAACATGCCCAGAATGGCCGGAGATGTACTTGCCAAAGAAATACTTATGATACGTCCAAACATGAAAATTATTCTGTGCACCGGTTTTAGTGAAAGGATTTCCGAAGACAAGGCCCTTGCAGCCGGTATTGCCAGATACCTTCAAAAGCCTGTTTCTTTTCTGAACCTGGCTGAAACCGTTAGAAACCTGCTTGATGAATAACTATCAACAAGATCCCCGGCCCGTATCTAAACCAGTATGCTGGTATTTTTGATGTACTCGTAAAAAGTCGGTTTTCAGATGGCGCCGTAAAAAGTTCAA
>JAABTZ010000542.1 GCA_011389605.1 Desulfobacteraceae bacterium | reverse complement strand
TCTTCCGATCTGCAAGGCCGTGAGTCTGGGAAACGAGGCCGATCTGCAGAGTGCGGATTTTTTTTCCTATTTTGCCAAAGATTCTGAAACAGGCGTGATCGGTGCCTACCTGGAAGGGATCATAGACGGCAGGTATTTTTTTGAGTCCCTGAAAGCAGCAGCAGCTGCAAAACCTGTGGTTTTATGGCGGGTGGGACTGACTGCCGAAGGCGGCCGGGCCGCATCTTCTCACACCGGGGCCATGGCAGGATCAGAACAAATCTGGCAGGGCCTGGTGCGCCAGTGTGGAGCGGTTTCCGTGGCCGGCTGGGATGAATGGGTAGATACCCTCATGGCCTTTTACCTTCTGCCGCAGGCAAAAGGCAAACGCATGGCCATTATTTCCGGCGCCGGGGGCCTTGCGGTTTCAGCCGCCGAGGCTGTGGGCCGCCAGGGCTTGCTGCTGGCAAGTCTTTCCGAAAATACAAGACAGCAGCTGGCAGTTCATGTGCCGCCAACGGGCACCAGTCTTTTAAATCCAGTGGATGTAAGCCTGAATGCGCACATGGACATGAATATTTTCAGCCAAACCGCAAGAATAGTGGCTGATGACCCTGGTGTTGACGCTGTTGCCATCATCGGCTCGGGTCTGGATGAGGCCACCAACAGCGCCTATATAGAGGCCATGATCCGTGCGCAGAAATCATCGGGCAAGCCGTTTCTCATCGTGGGCATTGCCGGCATGCCCGCAGACACCGGTCCGCGCTTTTGCAGCTCCGGGGTACCCTTTTTTGCCACTCCGGAACGCGCCATGGTCTCCTATGCCCGGGTTACAGAATATTTCAGCCGCCGGCCGCAAACCCGCGGGCCGGCAACGTAATTGTCTTGTTGAAAATACCTGCCATTGTGACTATTGTTTTAACATTGCTGAATAATAAAAGGGCAGGGGGAAATAATTTTGACCAGAGGATGTATTTTTTGGATGGAGATGCTGGTAGCTGCGGCGATTGTGTTTTTGCCGTCAGGCCTTTGGGCTCAATACCATGAACCATTTTATAAAAATCCGGGTTCCGGCCGGTCAGGCGCGGTGCATGATATTATTGACATCCATCTGGTGGAAAACGAGCTGATCGGTATTGTGGAGGGACGACGTGAATATCGTTTTGACCTGGGTATAAGCGAGAAGATTTTCTGGCGGGGTGCCCAGGGGTCTGTGGGTGCAGTGCTCACAGAAAGCAGAGCCCTGGCCCTGTCAAAAGCATCCCGGGGCTGGGTTGAGCTGTCGCTCAAGCTCCAGGAATCCGAAAGTGCCGGTCTTATAAAGCCTTTTATATCTGATTACCTGGTTTTGATGGTGGCTGGCAGGCGCATAATTGGATTTGATTCCAGAAGGGGGCGCTGGATTCAGCAATCCATTCCTATCCGTGAAAAAATCATGGCTTCTCATATAAACAGTTACGTAGCAGCTGTGATCACGAGCAAGCGGGTATTTGCATGGGGATGGGGGAGAATCGGCTTTAAGGAAAAAAGACTTCGCAGAAAAGAAACCGTTCAATACGTCGACACCCGGCCGCATACTGTAACCGTCGGCACCGACCAGCGGGTGCTGGTGTTTAAATCCGGGGCGGGCGGGTGGCGCCAATTCTAACCCGTCCGGCGGGAGCCTGCAAGGCAGTGCCGTTGTTGGCAATCAGACAGCCCATTTTATAAATTGTTCTATACAATGACGGAATGGTTTTAAATATTTAGTTCCAGGGAAAAGCAGACTGTTTTATTTGAACCAATGCAATATCAAAGGAGGGGTATGGGCTGGAAAATTTCACCAAAAATTGAAGAAATTCTTAAAAAGGGCATGAATTTCGGCGGCATTGACCGGTCAGAAGCCATTGAATTAATGCACCTGGATCTCGATGGCCGGGAAACCTATGCCCTGATGCATACCGCCAATCAAATGAGCCGGAACCAGTTTGGATTAAAGGGGGAAAATCATTTTCACATTGGTGTCAATGTGGAGCCCTGTCCCTTAAACTGTCTTTTTTGTTCCCTGACGGAAAAAGCCGGAATTTTTACAGAAAAAATCGAGTTTCCCATTGAGGATGTTCTGCAGTGGGCCCGGATCGGTGAACAAAGGCAGGCTGATGCCTTAAACGTCATGACCACCGGGACCTATTCTTTTAAACGGCTGCTGGAGGTGGGAAAACTGCTGAAAAAAGCGGTGTCATTGCCGCTTGTGGCCAATACCCGGGATATTACCCACAGGGAGGGCGAGCAGCTGCTGGATGCGGGTTTTGTTGGGGCCTATCATGCGGTGCGTCTGGGCGAAGGCAAAGATACCCCCCTTCAGGTGGAAAAGCGGATTCAGACCATCCGGGTGCTAAAGGATGTGGGGCTGCAATGGATGAATTGCGTGGAACCGGTGGGGCCTGAGCACAAGATTGAAGAAATCGTGGACCGGAT
>JAABTZ010000541.1 GCA_011389605.1 Desulfobacteraceae bacterium | reverse complement strand
CCTGCTGCCCATTGTCCTTCAACCGGGAAAAAACGGGATCACAACCTCTTTGATTTCCTTAAGAAGATTCAGATACCCGGATTTAAAATCCACGTTGTCAGAAGCCATCAGCTGGCCCCGGGCGTTGGAGGATATAAACCTGAAAAACTTTTCAGGCTGAAACAGGATCTCGACAGCAACCCCGGCAGGCATCTGATTGCCACAGCCTGCCGCTGCCAGGGGGTTATCACGCCGGTTATATCCGCCCCGAAGCTGAAAAACAATCCATGACAAGCCAGGTTTTAACATCAACTTTCAGATCCGGATCAGCACACATTTCTTTAGCATCCTGCCTGGACAGAAATACTGTTTCTATGTCTTCTGCACTGCCTGCGTTCCGGTTTGAAGGCTCTCCTTCACAATCAAGATAAACCATTACAATGGATTCGTCGGTGAGTCCTGATGACACGTAAATAGGGGGACTGCTCCGGCGTATTACTGTTGCCTTCAAACCGGTTTCCTCATAGAGCTCCCGCACTGCACTTTGCTCCGGGATTTCGCCCGGATCAACCAGTCCTGCCGGAAAACCGTACTGATAATCGTTTAAAGGCATGCGGAATTCTTTGATAACAACCAGCCGACTGCTTGAAACATGCCACGGAACAATAATGACCGCATCCACCACATCAAAGGCTTTTGTTCCAATCTTGGGGGGATTCTGCCGGGAGACAAAATCCCATTTCCTCTCATTTCCGTTTTTGTCTGAATAGATGATTTCAAACAGATTTACAAACTTACGATCAGTAAGCGCCCGGGAATTTTTTATTTTTATCTTATGATTGCCTGTACTCATGATAACTGCCTTAAAATATCTCCTTCCTGCTATTTAACCATATATATGAAAATCTTTTGATTCCCTTTAATCGTCAAGCAGCAGCATCATTACCCCTGGTAAAGCTTTCGACCTTATTATTGCAGTAAGCTTTCTGTCTCTGTTTGCTGTAAAGCTGTATGCCTGCTGCGTTGAAACAACGCAGCTCCCCTCAAATCCATCCCAGGTTTCAATCCAGTTTACAAAGCCATATCCGGAATCCGGATAAGCGATAACTGTTGCACCTGCGCCGTGGGCGTAAGATCCCGTTCCTGTAACGAATCCATGGTCCAGGGGGTTTGCAGAGCAAGTGATACTGTATTGACTCTGCTCCTGGCTGAAGTTTGCCTGCAGGGTAACATCGTCGGTTGCTGGAAACGAATATGAAGAACTGCAGGATACAACCATGTTGTCAACCGACCAATGGCTGAAAACATAGCCGGGTTCGGCTGATGCAGTCACTGAAACGCTCGAGCCTGAAATATAAGTACCCGTGCCTGATACTGTACCCGCCCCTTCAGGATTGGTGACTGATTCCACGGAATACATAGAATATTCATAAGCGCCCATATCATAGCCGGCACCAAAAGGACGGGCAAGGCCGTCCAGATCGGGCGACAGCCCTGTGCCGCAGGCATCAATGGCCGGGGAGTCGCCGAGCAAATGGAAATCACCGCTGGCAGCATCCACGAAACGCGGATTGATGTTTGCCCCCACATTCCCGCTCTGGTCAATGTTGCACGTTCCGTCGAGCGGACCGCTGGTAATCCAGAAACCACCCATATCATTGCCCCAGGCTATGCTGTTTGTGGCATACCCATCAGTGCTGGACTGCGAGTATCCAGCACCATTGAAGTTATTGGCCAAGGTGACGTGAGTCACTGTAAACTCGCCATCCTCGCTACGGATACCCGAGCCAAATCCGTCAGTGGAAGTGTTGCTGTAAATCAGGCTGTTGGAAACCTCAGAGGCCGAAGCACCAGTTTGGTAGATGGCCCCGCCGCGCGCAGCGCTGTTACCATGCAGGTGGGTGTATGCTACATTCATAGTGCCGGCCTCCAGATGGATCGCTCCGCCGTAGGTAGCGGCGATGTTGTCGAACATGGTGGCATCAGAGATATGAATGGTTGGTGTACCGCCTGCCGCAATCCCACCCCCATGGCCGTTTAGCGAATGATTGTCGGCAATTACGGAATCATTTATGACGTTTAGCGTGCTTATTTGCCACAGTCGCACACCGCCGCCGGACAGACCGGCCATGTTCGATACGACCTGGCTATTGTCCAACGTGACCGTACTGCCGTTGATGTATATGCCCGCACCCCGACCGTCTGTTTCTGAAGGCGCCAGGTGGTTTTCGATAGTGCTGTTGATCAGAGACAGGACGCTGCTGCCTGTCACATACGCGCCGCCGCCATAGGTATAGCCGGTGGTCTGAAAGCTGTTGCCGGAAACTACTGTGTTGTTGAGGACGGCGTGGGTGCCGTCAAGGCACAGACCCGCACCGAGGTGTCCACCGGGGCCAAGCTGGTTGGGCTGATCTGTTTCCGTGCCGCCCAGGTTGACGTCGGTCAGATTAATTGTGCT
>JAABTZ010000540.1 GCA_011389605.1 Desulfobacteraceae bacterium | reverse complement strand
TGTTGAAGACACAATACCCCAGGCCTTCAAGAAGTACATCCGTTTTTTTGATGTAAACAAATCCACCAAGACCAACCTTCTGCGCTCAAAGACTCTTTCACTGGGCCCGGATTTTGACCGGAGCCAGAAGTTCCTGGATTCGGTTCATTTCTACAATTTTTTAAAAGAGCTGCTTCCGGTTGATTACGCCCTTTTAATTCAGCGCGACACCAGCCATGCCAAAACCAAGCACCGGTATTACATCTCCCATTTTCATGTGAGAATCGACTGGCCCATTTCCGAGGCGGCAGAAGACCTGGCCAGGTATTTGAGATATATTTCAAAGGATGTCTATGAAAAGGGGGAAAAATACGCCGAGGACGTTCAGAAAAAATTTTTTGAATACTACGCCCTGCCCGACATGATCGGAGGGCGCAGGACCGCGGCCAGCGTTGCGGCTCAATATTTAAAGCGGCTACCGTTTATTTCAACTATATATGTTTCAAGCTCTGAATCAAGATCCCTTTACCGCTATTCAGAGCAGGGTGCCTCCCGCATGGTGCTGATGCGTTTGAGCGGCAAAGAAATGGAGCAGGTGGCAGAGCGCAATGAAATGCCGTTGCGCGAACTCAAGCGTTTCTACATGCTTGATCAAAACGGCAAAGGCGGTATCTTTTTTTTCCGGGTCGCTTACGGCCACACGGGCCCGGCTCTGCCCCCGGAGGATGGAAAGCTGCGGGAGATCAAGCCGGAATTATTCTGGATAACGGTAAAATACCAGCATGTCCTTCCTCTGCCAGGTATCTGGGAACACCCGCCGCTGCGTGTAAACCTAATTTATACGAATTAGACGGCCCCGTAGAAAGTCCAATATCGGCGTTACGCGCAATTTCTGAAGAATTTCACGTACGGCTAAGTACGCTGCATTCTTGAAAATCGCGCAAGCCTTGATCTTGAACTTCTCACAAAACCGCCTAAAAGCGACTTTTTACGTCTGCATCAAATTTGTTGAAAGCATTTCTATGAAATCAGTTTGAGCATGGCTGTCTCATCGCAGTCCGGGAACTTGACGCAGTGGATGCAGTCAGCCCAGATCTTGATGGGCAGCTCGGATTTGTCTATCATGATGAACCCGAATTTTTTAAAAAAATCGGCCCGGTAGGTGAGGGTGAAAAGCTTTTTTATCTTGTAGGACCGTGCTTCCAGGAATGCGGCCTCAAGCAGTTCAGTGCCGATTTTTGTGCCCATGTGGGCCTCTGCAACTGCAAGGGAGCGTATTTCTGCCAGATCCTCCCAGCAGAACTGCAGGGCGCAGCATCCTATAATCCTTCCGGTTTCCGGATCCTCGCACACGTTAAAATCCCGCAGGTGATCATATAGGCGGCTTAAGGGTCTGGGCAACAGATCCCCCCTTACCCCGTAGTATTTTAAAAGGGCATGAATGGACTTTATGTCTTCAATGTTGGCTTTGCGTATCATAGGGCCTGGTTTTAGCCTTTGAACAAAGGCAAATCAAGAGTTTTTATAATGCCTGCCCAAAAATGGTTTTTGTTAACGGCTCTTGCTGGAGCTCTTTCTGGTCCTTGCAGGCACTCCGCGAATATCTTGCACTTTTTGGCCGGTATCAGGATCAATTCGCACCAGCTCAAGGCTGTCAGGGAAATCAAAGTATTTAAGGGACTGGTTTTCAAGAGCTTTTTCCATAAATGCTTTCCATATGGGAAGAGCTGCCCGGGCACCGGTTTCATACGTGCCAAGTGATCCGTAATCATCTTTTCCAACCCATACTCCGGCTGCAATGCCCGGGGAAAAACCCATAAACAGTGCATCCCGGTATTGATTTGTGGTGCCGGTTTTTCCGCCAATCTCCATGCCCAGCTCCTTTGCCCGGCCGGCGGTTCCTTCCTGTATGACTGCCTTTAGCATATCGGTTATTATGGCCGCAGTCGTACGTGACAGGGCGACCTGTTTTTCAGGGACCGGCTGCCAGATAATACGTCCGTTTGAGTCCTTGATGCCTGTAATGCCGAATGGCTCAGTGAACAGTCCGCGATTTGGAAAAACCGAATAGGCGGCGGTAAGCTCCAGGAGGGTAACTTCAAAACTGCCAAGCGCCAGGGACAAATACGGGGAAAGGGGTGACTTTATACCCATCTTTTGTGCACAATCAATGGCTGTCTCCGGGCCGATGGCTTCAAGAATACGGATGGCTGGTATGTTTTTGGACATGGCCAGGGCTTTTCTGAGGGTAATTTCGCCTTCGTAGGTGCCTGAAAAATTAGACGGCCGCCAGTCTTTTGCCCCCGGAGGTCCGTTGAAAGCAACAGGGGCGTCAAGAACAAGACTGTTTTGGTCATAGCCTTGTTCTACGGCACATGCATAGATGATTGGTTTAAAGGCCGATCCCGGCTGCCGCCGGGCAGATACCGCCCTGTTGTATTGGGACTTGGCATAGTCGTT
>JAABTZ010000539.1 GCA_011389605.1 Desulfobacteraceae bacterium | reverse complement strand
GAAGGGCATTGCGCATTTGCATCCCTGGAGCGTATGGCCCAGGTCATGGAAACGCTGCATGTGGACCTTCAGGCTGCCATGGAGATTGTCCCCCGGAGCATGGTGTTTACCACACACACACCCGTGGCTGCAGGATACGATGAGTTTCCCGTAGATCTTGTAAGGCCTTATCTTCAGGAATATGAAAAACGTCTGGGAATTGCCCTGGAGACAATTTTATCCTGGGGGCAGACAGGCGAAAAATTCGATCCCCATGCAAAGATCTCCATGTTTGTGCTTGCCCATAATTTTTCCCAGTTCTGCAACGGCGTCAGCAGGCTGCACGGAGCCGTGGCCAGGCGAATGTGGAATCATGTCTGGCCACGGCGGCCAGTGGAGGAGGTGCCCATTTCCCATGTGACCAACGGAATTCACATCCCATCCTGGATTTCCATAGAAAATCACATGCTTTTTGAGCGATACCTGGGGCCTGACTGGTATGCCAGCAATTTTCATACGGAACGCTCCGAGCGGATCGAGCAGATTTACAACGAGGAGATCTGGCGAGCAAGAGAAATGAGCCGTTCCCGGCTGGTGCGGGCATGCCGCTCAATTATGGTCAAGCAGTACAGCAGGCGCAATGCTCCCAAATCCGTCATGAAGGAAGTGGAATCCGTTCTGGATCCCGAGATTCTCACCATAGGCTTTGCCCGGCGATTTGCGACATATAAGCGGGCTTATATGCTGTTTATGGATCCTGAGCGGCTGGAGAGTCTCATCGGTTCCAAGACCAGGCCTGTGCAGTTTGTGTTTGCCGGAAAAGCCCATCCAAAGGACAACGAGGGCAAGGATTTGATAAGGCAGGTTGTCCAGTTCTCCCGGCGTCCGGGAATGCGCAAGCGGATCGTGTTTCTGGAGAACTACGATATTAATCTGGCCCGCTACCTGGTGCAGGGCGTGGATGTATGGTTAAACACCCCAAGACGTCCGCTTGAGGCCTGCGGCACTTCCGGTATGAAAGCGGCCATAAATGGGGTGCTTAACTTAAGCATCCTTGACGGATGGTGGGCAGAGGCTTATTCTCCTGACTGCGGATGGTCCATAGGAAACGGCGAGGAATACTCAGATCATTCCTACCAGGATGCCGTGGAATGCCGGGCTTTGTACAATATCCTTGAAAATGACGTTATTCCCACCTTCTACGACCGGCAGGGAGGAGATACGCCGGACAGGTGGGTGGAGATGATGAAAAAGTCCATGAAGCTGGTGCTCAGGGATTTTTGCGCCCATGGCATGGTCAGAAAATACGAAGACAATTATTACCTGCCCGCCATAGAAAATTACGCTGCCCTGATTGCAGATGAGGCCCGGTCTGCCAGAGACCTGCTGGCACAGCGCCAGCGTCTGGAAAAGCAATGGCCCAGGGTCAGAATAGAGCCTCCTGTAAGCGGCACTGAGATGCCTTTCCGGGTGGGTGATACTTTCCGGGTGGACACAGAAGTCCACCTTGGGGATTTAAAGCCGGATGAAGTGGATGTTGAACTTTATTACGGCAGTTTAAAAAATGTTGATGAACTTCAAAACAGCCAGGTAGCCCCCATGTCAATGGTCGAGGACCTGGGTGGAGGCACGTTTCGCTATGCCTGCGAGATTGTGTGCAATGAGGCCGGCAGGTTCGGCTTTACTGCCCGGGTGATGCCAAGGGGCGATGAATATCTGAAAAATGCGCCGGGCTTTCTGACCTGGGCGTAAACCGGTGTTTGCGCCGGGAAAAGAGGAGTTGCCATGCCTGAGCAGACAACCAAGCCACGAGTGTTAATAGTTACCCCTGAAGTCACCTATCTGCCTCAAGGGATGGGCAATATCGCCAACTATCTTTCGGCAAAGGCCGGGGGTCTGGCAGATGTTTCCGCTGCTTTGATCAGCAAGCTGTTTGCCCTGGGGGCGGACGTGCATGTGGCTCTTCCGGATTACCGGGGAATTTTTCACAAACACATCGGGCCGTTGTGGAATATTTATCAAAAAGAGCTTGACACCTACCGCAAATACCTTCCTGAAGAGCGGCTACACCTGGCAGAGGACAGGGCTTTTTACTATGTGCATCACGTATACTCAAATCTTTCCCAGGAAAACCTCAAGATCGCCCTTGCCTTTCAGCGGGAGGTTATAAACAATATCCTGCCCCGGGTAAGACCGGATCTGATTCACTGCAATGACTGGATGACCGGGCTGATACCGGGTTTTGCGCGCAGAATCGGCATCCCCTGTTTGTTTACCATCCACAATATTCATACGGTCAAGACCACTTTGGCCGAAATTGAGGACCGGGGGATTGATGCAGCAGATTTCTGGCAGAATCTTTACTATGAAAACATGGCTGTAAACTACGAGCAGGCCAGGGCTTTAAATCCGGTGGACTTTCTTGTTTCCGGGGTTTTTGGAGCGCATTTTGTCAACACAG
>JAABTZ010000059.1 GCA_011389605.1 Desulfobacteraceae bacterium | reverse complement strand
ATCGAACTGGATAATGTATCATTTTCCTATAGCAGGGTGCCAGTGCTTCAAAATGTCACCTTCAGTGTTGACCAAAAGGAATTTCTGGCCGTTATCGGCCCCAATGGCGGGGGCAAATCCACACTGGTAAAGCTGATGCTCGGGCTCTTGAAGCCGGACTCAGGTCAAATCAGGGTTTTTGGCAAACCGCCCGGGAAAGTTTCAAGCTGTTTTGGATATGTCCCGCAAAACGTTGCCATTAACCGCTCATTTCCCATCTCGGTACTGGATGTGGTTATAATGGGCAGGCCGCGGCATCACCAAATCCCCCGCACCCGTGAAAAAGACCGTCAGGCAGCAGAACATGCCCTTGAACTTTTGGGCATGATTGAATACAGAAACCGCCGGATAGACGATTTATCTGGCGGTCAGCGGGAAAGGGTCTTCATAGCCCGGGCCATGACCGCTGAACCGGACATCCTGATTTTAGATGAACCCACAGCCAGCGTGGATACCAGCGGCCGAACCGAATTGTATGAAATTCTGCGGGAATTAAACCTTACCAAGACCATAATCGTGGTCAGCCATGACCTGATGGTCATGTCTTCCTATGTGACAGCAGTTGCCTGCGTCAACCAGGAGGTTTATTATCATGACCAGGGAGAGATCACCGAGGATATGCTTGACATGGGATATCAATGCCCGGTTGAGCTCATTGCCCACGGCCAGCCCCATCGAATCCTGAAAGTGCACGGGGATAATTCATGATAGAGGCCCTGCAGTTTGAGTTCATGAGAAACGCCCTTTACGCCGGTCTTCTCATATCACTGATCTGTGGAATAATAGGCACATTTGTTGTTGTAAACCGCATGGTCTTTCTGACCGGAGGCATCGCCCATGCAGCCTACGGCGGAATCGGAACAGCTCTGTTTTTTGGAATCCCCTATATTTACGGTACGCTGGGGTTTTCCCTGGCAGCAGCTCTTGTGATGACCGCGGTTTCTCTTAAGGCCGCTCACCGGGCCGACACTTTTATAGGAGTGCTTTGGGCTGTGGGAATGGCCGTGGGTGTCATCCTGGTGGATTTGACGCCGGGCTACAACGTTGATTTGATGAGCTATCTGTTTGGCAGCATCCTTGCGGTTCCAGCCTCTGAAATAGTATGGATGATCGCCATGGGCGCAGTGACTTTGGGGGTCACCCTGTTTTTTTACCGTGATCTGATAGCCATCTCCTATGACCTTGAATTTGCAAAGCTCCGCGGTGTTCCGGTTCAATTCCTTTATTTCCTGTTCATGGCCCTGGTGGCCGTGGCAATTGTTTTTATCATACGGGTGGTAGGCCTTTTGCTGGTAGTCGCCCTGTTGTCTATCCCGCCTTATATTGCCGAAAAATATTCAAACTCCCTTGGCATGATGATGATCATATCGGTTGGATTGTCCGTTGTGTTTAACATTGGCGGATTGTGGGCGGCCTATTGTTTTGACCTTTCTTCCGGGGCCACCATCATCATTGTTGCAGCGACCGGATTTTTCATTTCCCTGTTCATTGATTATGCCAGGGCAAAAATTCAAAAAAAGCATCGGTCAAAAACATGATCGCTTTTTTTTGCAAGCTGTATTACAGTATTAAGAATTACAGGCAGGGTTTTTCAGGAAAACCAATACTTGCAGTCTTGCTGTTCACAGTTATGGTCATGGCAGGCGGCTGTACAAGCCTGCCCGGGGCAAGGCACACTGCAGACCCAGGTGCCGGGGCCGTGGATATGGTGATCGGCTTTTATCAGGGCCCCATGGATCATTTAAACGCCGTGCGAACGGGACATTGCCCCATGTATCCGTCCTGTTCAAATTATTCCCGGCAGGCAGTGGGAAAACACGGCTTGTTTAAAGGATCCATGCTGGCTTTCGACCGGTTGATGCGGTGCGGACGCAGTGAACTTGACTATGCTCCAAAAATTCCAGTTAACGGAAAGTGGAGATATTACGACCCGGTTTCTGCCAATGACTTCTGGTTTTCCGCTCAGCCCTGATGGATGGCACCGTAAAAAGTCCAATATCTGCGTTACGCCAAATTTCTCAAAATTTCACGTACGGCTAAGTACTCTGCATTTTTCGAAATTGCTCAAGCCTTGATCTTGAACTTTTTACGGCGCCATCTAAGATCCTACTTTAAACCACTTGAAAGCAAGGAGGCAGCATGACCCAAGCCGTCATCGTCAGTGCAGTAAGAACTCCCCTGGGCGCATTTAACGGCAGCCTGGGAAATGTCGGCGCAACCGATCTGGGAGCACACGTGATAAAACAGGCCATGGACCGGGCAGGTATTTCAGGCGAGTCAGTCAATGAAGTCATCATGGGGCAGGTTCTTCCCTGCGGCTACGGCCAGAATCCTGCCCGTCAGGCCGCGGTAAAAGCCGGCCTTCCATGGGAGGTGGAATGCCTTACCATTAACAAGGTG
Source organism: Desulfobacteraceae bacterium (assembly GCA_011389605.1). Lineage (GTDB taxonomy): Bacteria > Desulfobacterota > Desulfobacteria > Desulfobacterales > Desulfosalsimonadaceae > Desulfosalsimonas. Next base: position 8,194 of record JAABTZ010000059.1, on the reverse strand, counting down.
TGCGGATCAGCTCTCAAATCCGTCATGCTCGCGGCCCAGGCCATTGCGGCAAACGATGCCGAGGTGATTGTTGCCGGGGGAATGGAAAACATGAGCATGGCCCCCTATTACCTTGAAAAAGCCAGGTTCGGCTACCGCATGGGTGCAGGAACCCTCCAGGACCATATGATCCATGACGGGTTGTGGGACATCGTAAACGACTTTCACATGGGCATTTCCAATGAACTGTGCTCTGAAAGATACAATGTGTCCCGCCAGGATCAGGACAGATACGCGGAAATGTCATACAACCGTTCTGTCAAAGCCGTGGAATCGGGCCGGTTCAAAGACGAGATCGCCCCCGTGCCCATCCGGGAACGCAAGGGCGGCACAACAGAATTTTGCGAGGACGAAAACCCCAAGCCCACTGATTTTGAAACCCTGTCCAAAATGAAGCCTGCCTTTCAGAAAGACGGCATGGGCACGGCCGGAAACGCCTCGATCATCAGCGACGGAGCTTCAGCTGTTGTGGTCATGAGCGATACCAAAGCCAAAGAACTTGGATTAACCCCTATGGCCCGCATCGGCGGGCAGGCCTCTGCAGGAATAGACATGAAATACGTGCTGGTGGCCCCGATTCTTGCCATCCCCAAGTGTCTTGACAAAATCGGCATGAAAACAACGGACGTGGATCTTTATGAAATCAACGAGGCATTCTCGGGCTCCACTGTTGCGGTCATAAAGGAACTGGGATTGAACACGGACAATGTAAACGTCAACGGCGGAAGCGTTGCCCTTGGCCACCCCATCGGAGCCAGCGGCGCCCGCGTGCTGACCACACTGCTTTATGAAATGATTCGCAGGGATTTAAAAACCGGCCTTGCATCCCTGTGCCTTGGCGGCGGGGAGGCAGTGGCCATGACCGTGCACCGGTAGGGTGTAATTGACAAGTGCTGCAGCTACCAAAGCGCTCCTATAAAACATGTGGCCATAAGGCTGTGATCATCGTCATCATCCCGGCAGTAATCCCTGGCACGCACCGGGCCGTAAAATATTTCATGGCCGCCGTACCTGCGCTCCTCAATACTGTAGTAATAGGAGTTATGGCGATACACGTTTTCATCTTCAAAAACATATACGGCTTGGCGAAAACCTCCGGCACTCGCCGGATACAACTGGTCCGTGAGCCGGAAATAGGTCCCGTCGCGCCGGTCGCTGCGCCACACATGGAATCCAATGGTATCTGTTTCATCGGCGGTCTCCCAGCTGACCCTGACCAGATCCCAGGTACAGTCCCATCGCGCGGTTAAACCCGCAAGCGAGGATTCAATCCAGCCGGCTGCAGCCGTAGTCAATCCCATGACAATCACGGCTGCAGCCAGCAATTGCCGGCTTTTTTTCATTGGTACCCTTTTTACAGAGCTGTCTAAAAGCGACTTTATACGAGTGTATCAATCAAATCCTTTATATAAGCCTGATTCCACTGCTTGTCAAACCCTGCCCGCCGCCTGAGAATTTTAAATATTCACAGGCCGATGGATTTCTGCTACGAAACAAAAAACCAACAATTGCTATTTGCCGGAGGAAAAACATGAACATCGGCCAATATACCTTTTCAGAATTCACGGAACTGGCCCGCGACTTTCACGGATATCCGGCCCCGGGCCTGTTAATCGGTGCATACATGGTAGAAGCCGCAAAACAAAAACTGCCCGGGGGCACCCTGTTTGAAGCCGTGGTTGAAACCAGCAAATGTCTACCGGATGCAGTGCAGCTGCTGACTCTCTGCAGCACGGGAAACGGCTGGATGAAAGTGATAAACATGGGCCGCTATGCCTTAAGCCTGTATGACAAATACACATTTGAAGGCTGGCGGGTCAGCATTGACCTTGACAGGCTTGAAACTTTCCCGGAAATCAGGGACTGGTTTTTAAAACTAAAGACCAAGCAGGAGCAGGACACCGAAAGGCTTTTTTCCGAAATAGAGGCGGCAGGAGACCAGTATTTCTCGGCTGTACCCGTGACAATCCGCCAGCGCCTGGTCAAAAAGCCCGAAATGGGAGATATAGCTGCATGCCCGGCCTGCAGGGAGGCCTATCCCAAAAAAGACGGCTCTATCTGCCGTGGCTGCCAGGGGGAGGCCCCCTACAGACATGTTCTAAACAATGACTGCCTTGCCGAAGAATCCACACCTGAGATAGAAGCCGTGCCGGTTGAAGAGGCCGTAGGCAAAAAAGCCCTGCACGATATGACGCGCATTGTACCCGGTAAATCCAAGGGCCCGGAGTTTAAAGCCGGCCAGGAGATAAGTGCCGGTGATCTTTGCAGACTCCAGCAGATGGGACGATCCAGAGTATACGTCCAGGGCGGTTCATCGCCTTCAGGCCGGTGGATACATGAAAATGACGCAGTACTTGCCTTTGCCGAAAAAATGGCGGGCACAAACGTTTATTATCCTGCTCCGCCCTCTGAGGGCAAAATCAATTTTTACGCATCAGTAACCGGCCTTCTTTCCATTGACACAGCATCACTGGAAAACTTCAACCTGGTGCCCAATGTCATGTGCACCAGCCGGCAAAACAACATAGTGGTTGAAAAAGACAAGCCTTTTGCAGGATCCCGGGCCATCCCCCTTTATCTTGACCGCAGCCACTTCGAGCACGCCCTGGAAACAATAGAAAAACCGCCCCTGTTTTCAGTTCTTCCCATTAATCCGGCAAAAGTTGGTATTCTTGTCACAGGCACGGAGGTATACCGGGGTTTGATCGAAGACAAGTTTGAACCTGTAATCCGCCGCAAGGTGGAGTACTTCAACTGTCAGGTGGTAAAAACAGCCATTTCGGCAGACAATGCTCAACAGATAGCAAAAGAGGTGGCAGGGCTTCTGGATTCCGGCGCAGATCTTATAATTACCACGGCCGGGCTCTCAGTGGATCCGGATGATCAAACCCGTCAGGGCATGGTTAGCGCAGGCCTGGAAGACATTTTATACGGCGCCCCCATTCTGCCCGGAGCAATGACCCTGCTGGGCAGAATCGGCCCGGCAAGGGTCATGGGCGTGCCGGCCTGCGCGCTGTTTCACAAAACAACAAGTTTAGACCTGCTGCTGCCAAGAATCCTGGCCGGCCAGCACCTGACCAGAAAGGACCTTGCCGGTTATGCCAAAGGAGGATTCTGCTTAAGCTGCAAGGCTTGCACGTTTCCCAAGTGCCCCTTTGGAAAGTAAAACAGCAGGGTTTACATCCAATGACTTCATGATTATATTGAGACCATCAGAGGCAAAAAGGCTTCTGATCAGAAGCGGAAAAAACAAGCCAGTGACTTTCTGCTTTTGTCATGAAACATCCTCCCTTTGGCACGGCGGGAACCTGTTTCACCCCCGGGTTCCCGCCATTTTTTTGCTCTATGGTATGGCAAAATTTTTCACCTGTATTAAGCGTTTCAATAGCTGCCCAAAACCTTTAAGTAATCGGTTTTTTCCGCAAGACGTGCCATTACCCCGGCAAAATCGTCTGCATCCACGTCCGCCTCCAGGTCCACGTAAAACATGTATTCCCAGGGCTTGCCGTGAATGGGCCTGGACTCGAGCTTGACCAGGTTGACGCCGTTGTCGGCAAACACTTTTAGTGCCCCGTACAAGGATCCCGGCTGATTGCCTGTAGAAAAGATCAAAGACGACTTGTGCTTTTCTCCGCCTGAAATAGGCTGCCCGGAAATTATTACAAACCTTGTATAATTGCGGGCATTGGTTTCAATGCCTTCTTCAAGGATTTCCATGCCGTATATCCGGGCTGCGTCCCTGCCGGCAAGGGCGCCTTCGGTAACATCCCCCCGGTCCCTGACATGTTTGACTGCCCGGGCGGTATCTGACATGGGAATCCATTCCCAGTCGTGGCGGTCAATATAATCCCGGCACTGCTGAAATACCTGGGGGTGGGAATAAACCCTGCGAATTCCTTCAGTGCCCGCCCCCGGATGGCTGATCAGGTTGTGCTCGATGCGCAAAAGAAGCTCGCCCACGATACGAAGATCGTACTCAAGCAGGAGGTCATAATTTTCATGCACGCTGCCGGCAAGCGAATTTTCCAGGGGAATGACTCCGAAATCAGCTCTGCCTTCCCGCACCGCCTCGTAGATGTCTTTAAAGCCGCTCATCGGGATCGGCTCCACCTGATCGCCGAAATATTGGGTGCAGGCCTTGTGGCTGTAAGTACCGGGATCACCGAGAAATGCCGCTCTGCGGCCTGATCCGCCGCCGGCTTTCTGCATCCGGTCAACGGCCCGGGCCTTGTCCAGGTAGCTGAAATCAAGCTGCTTGTCCACCACAGGGGCAATAACGTAAAGATCGCGCATGAGCCTGGAGAACTGCTCCGGATAAAGGCTCTGGGCTCCGTCTGACATGGCGTGATCCGGATCATTGTGCACCTCGATCATCAGCCCGTCGGCGCCGGCGGCAATGGCCGCCCTTGCCATGGGGCTTACTTTTTCCCGGATTCCGGTGGCATGGCTCGGATCAATAATCACCGGCAGATGTGTGAGATTTTTGATCACCGGGATAGCAGACAGATCAAGGGTGTTTCGGGTATATGGTTCAAAGGTGCGGATACCCCGCTCACAAAGAATCACGCGGTCATTTCCCTCGGAGAGAATGTATTCGGCAGACATCAGCCATTCCTCAATGGTGGCTGAAAGGCCGCGTTTTAGCAGCACCGGCTTTCCCAGGCGCCCCACGCACTTTAACAGCTCAAAGTTCTGCATGTTGCGAGCACCTATCTGAATCACATCAACGTACTTCATTACAAGGTCTGCCTGGGCCGGGGTGGTGATTTCCGTGACCACGGGCATGCCGTAAGTTTCACGCACTTCAGCTAAAATCTTAAGGCCCTGCTCCCCGAGGCCCTGAAATGCATAGGGCGAAGTTCTGGGCTTGAAGGCTCCGCCCCGGAAAAGCACGGCACCGTATTTGCGCACCTGTCCGGCAATGGCCATGGCCTGCTCACGGCTTTCCACGGCGCACGGCCCGGCAATGACCACAATACGCTCGCCGCCCACGGAAACGCTTCCTACCTGAACCCTGGTATCTTCAGGGTGCATCTGCCGGCTGACGAGTTTAAAAGCCGTCTTGACAGGCACCACCCGGGTCACGCCCTCAAGAGCCTCAAAATATTCGGGCGTACGGCCTGCATTGCCCGTGGAACCTATAATACACTGTCCGGCCTCGCTGATCTCCCGGAAAATGCAGCCGCCTTCGCGCAAAATCCGGTAGATCTGGTTTTTCTGCTTCTGGGTAATATCCGGCTGCAAAACAATCAACATCATGGACCTCCTGTGATAACGAGCTGTTTTTTTTGTTCCGGGCCCCGGCATTTTCCCAAATAAAAAACCCCGGGGTCATTCCCGGGGTTTTTTTCAAAATAAAAGCCCCGGGCGGACATGGATTATCCTGTCCACCCGGGGCTTTATGTGCTGTTTTATGCTTATCTCATGCACACCGCCGGATGGACGCCTCTAAAGAAAAAAAAGAAGCGCCCAAAAGCAAAAATGTCTGAATGGCAACGGTTGTACAAGTGCATAAAAAAGTCCTTCATTTAAATGGTATATTTTATCAATTAGGCTATTTTTTTTAAGTTGTCAAGTCCTGGAATTGATTTGACCGGGAATTTTGATGCCACCATCTGAAATCAGACTTTTTACGGTGCCATCAATTTTGCTTGATTTAACCCGGTGGTTTTTCCTATAAGGACCTATTATATCCCTGCCGGCAACAGGATGACGAAAATATGCAAACAAAAAAAGGAGAAAAATCCATGCCCGTATTCGGAGATGAACTCAAACAGCTTCGGGAGAAAAAACAGGTAAGCACCATGGAGGCGGCCCGGGCGGTGGGCATTCCACAGTCCCGGTACAGTGAGCTTGAAAAAGGTGTCAGAATTGCCTCGGAAGGCCAGATTCAGAGGCTTGAAAAATATTACGAAACGGAAACCGGATATCTGGACTCGTTAGTGCAGAAGCAGTGGGACGGCCTGCTTCAGGCAGCTGCGGCATAAACCACTATGCCTGCCCGGACCTGAGATTTTCAAATTCATTCAGCATTTTTTCCCGAACCATCTCCGTGGTTTCTTCCACCGGGAGATGGGCGAATTGTTCATAGGCAATTTCCGGCATCACCTGGACCAGGATATCGCATCTGCCATGGAAATTGATGCTGTATTTGGGCAAAGCCTTGTTGGTGCCGGAAATTACGATCGGCTGAATAGGGACTTTTTCTTCCGATGCCAGGATAAATGCCCCCGGCTTAAAAGATCTTATGTTGCCGTCCGGCGACCGGGTGCCTTCGGGAAATATCAGTACCGAACTTCCGCCGGCAAGGGCCTTTTTGCAGTCCTGCATCATTTTTGCAATGCTACGCTTGTCCCCGCGTTTTAATTCAATATATCGGTTAAGCCGCATGTTCCAGCCGATTAAGGGAACCCTGAAAATTTCGCTCTTGGATACGAATTTAAAATGGAAAAACAGATTAAACAAGACCAGTATGTCAAGCAGAGACTGATGGTTTGAAATAACCACGGCTGCTTTTTTTGAATCAAGAAGTTCTCTTCCCTGGATGCGGATTCGCCATGCCGGGATTATCCATGTATACAATGCCCCCCAAAAGCATGTAAACTGCTGGAGAATCACCAGGCGCCGGTCAAAGGCCATGGTGACCAGTTTGATTAAAAGCGCCGCCAGAAAAAAAACAACAGAGGAGACGCCCACAAATGTAAACCAGGCAACTGCGATTACACGGTTTTTCATAAAAATCTCGCTTAATGCAGGTGTTAAGGGAAAAACTGATATTTGACCGGTTATAAACACGGAAAAGCCGTCATTTCAAGGAAAAAATCAGGTGAGATCATGGAACTGACAGGTATTGCCGCAGCAGCAGTGCTTGTTTTATGCAGCATTGCCGGAATAATACTGGTACCTTTGGGTCTGCCGGGCACTTTTGTGATTTTGGCAGGGGCTGTTTTCTACAACCTTATACATGGATCCATGGCACTTTCCATAAACGTGCTGGCAGTGCTTCTCGGACTGGCAATCATTGGTGAAATCCTTGAATATATTCTGGGAGTTAGCATGGCCATCAAAAGGGGGGCTTCACGCCGGGCGGCTTTCGGTGGGATTATCGGCGGAATTGCAGGTGCTTTTGCAGGAATCCCCGTTTTTATAATAGGTCCTGTCATAGGCCTGTTTATTGGCGTTTTTGCAGGGGCTTTTCTGGTGGAACTGGCTGTTAAAAAAAATGCTGCCGCCTCTTTCCGCTCTGCCATGGGAGCTTTTTACGGCCGCCTTGGGGCTGTTTTGGTAAAAACCCTCATTGGCATCACCATGGTTATTATTTTGTGGATGCAGGCATTTTAATCCTTAAGCAATCCCCGGGACAGAAGCCGTTTTTCCAAAGAGCATGAAAGCTTCCTGCAAAAAAAGACATCTTATACTGTTTCACGCACGGGTGCAGGGCGGAGGGGCAATTTGCTCCCTGCTGAGGGCTTGCGCGCTCAATGCGACTCGCAAACCGCCCCTCCTCCCTTCCCCGTGGACAAGTTCCGGGAAAATTGTGACAAAAAAAACAAACACCATTGCCCATCACGTAAAATCCCCTGATACATCGCTTCTAAGTAACTTCAAAAAAAGTTACTGGTATAACTCGGTCCCGGGGCCCCGGCCCGGGGGGATACTTTCAAAGACTCCCGGAGGTTTTCCGTGGGCCGGGCTGGGGTGGCCGGCCCGGAGGGCGCATGCACGCAGGGCCGGTTGCAGTTGCCGGCGATGCGAAGCGCCCGCGGCCGAATTACTTCGGTCCGCAGCGAAGCAAGCCGTGCAACTGCCCGGCACAAGTGCGCGCACCACGGGGCTGCCTTCCCCGAACGGCCCACGCGACGAATGCTGCAATACCGGGCTTTTCCAGACTTTCCCAATTATCATTCCAAGTATATCTCCGCCAGAATTATCCTTTCTGACATATGCTTCTTGACACCCGGGTTATGTGCCGGTAAATTGGCAAAACCGCCGAAAAAAGCGCCCCTGACATTCAGGGGTTTAATCATGGTCTATAAAGCCGGACAATCAATTATGATGGCGCCGTAAAAAGTTTAATATCTGCGTTACGCGCAATTTCTGAAGAATTTCACGTACAGCTAACTACTCTGCATTCTTCGAAATTGCACAAGCCTTG
>JAABTZ010000058.1 GCA_011389605.1 Desulfobacteraceae bacterium | reverse complement strand
ATTGACGTTGTCATGATTCAGATTTCCGTTGCCCCCGGCCCAGACATAGATGCTGCCCAGTCCACCCCGGCCGTTTTCAATCCCGTCTTCCAAGGCCAGTTGGGTGAGTGTGCCCGGGCCTTCCAGGCGCTGGGCATCATCTGACGGCCCCCAGCTGTTGTTAAAAATATGATTGTTGTCGTAATGAAAGGTAAGAGCCGCGGCTTCCTGGGCATCGGTTACCGGGTCGGCAATAAGGCGGATTCCGGCCAGCCCGGCCCGGTAAGCTGCGCCCACACCGCAGGAAATTCCGTCATCCCTTGCTGCAGCAACTCCGGCAACGGATGTGCCATGGCGATCCCCAGCATAAACCGGAGATGGATCGGCGCTGTCGTCGTTGAAGTTCCAGGAATCTTCAGCAGCATAATTGTCCGAAAGATCCGGATGAGAATGCTGGAGCCCGTCGTCCACAATTGCCACCTGGACCCCGTTTCCAAACACCCCCTGCTGCCAGACCGGAACCACATTGGCATCCATGCCCGGTGTCCCCTTGCTCTGCCCGGTGTTGTTTAAATGCCACTGGGCCGGAAAAAGTGGGTCCGGCGGCAGGCGTTTGAACCGCCTGCGTTCATATTGCCGCTCCATCCACTGAACTTCCGGCAGATTCCGCAATGTTTGGGCATCAAAGGTCCGCGCCTTTTCTGCGGGCACCAAAAACAGGTGATAGTTTTCCAGGGTGCCCACGGGGCCGATATATTCAAGCTGTGTTTTTTGGGCCAGGATTCCGGGGTCAGTGCCCTGGGCAATGCCAATTGCCCAGGTATTGGTGGGAACCGGTCGGGTTTCGGATTTCTGGGTCCGGCCCTGTGAAGATTTTTCGGGTTGACCGGATACAGCATCTTTGTGCCGGCTCATAAATCCGTAAAAAATAAAAATCAGCAAAAGAAAACAGCAGATTTTTTTCATGCGATAAAGACCTTACCATCAGGTTTTTTGAGGTTTTCTTGTTAGATTTCCAGGGGAATCATTTAAAATTAATTGCTTTTAAAAATCTGAAACGCTCAGTTTAGGTGGAAATTGCACTTCGTTGCCCTGAAGATGGTGCCTGGGGCGGGAATCGAACCCGCACGACCACTATGGATCAAGGGATTTTAAGTCCCTTGCGTCTACCTGTTCCGCCACCCAGGCACAGAAATAAGAGTAAAAACCAGTAGGTGCATCTGCATCAGCAAGAACAACACCTTTATGAATACAAGCCCATTTCATATATCATTGCCCCAATTAAATGCAAGGAAAAATAAGCAACAGCTCCTTGCCAATCCCGCCGGGATCTGTTAGGAGATTGCCATGAAAACAATAAATTCAAGAAGCCCGATTATCCTGGCATCAAAATCACCAAGACGAAAGCGTCTGCTTGAGCAGGCGCATATCGAATTTTCAGTTGTTGACAGCCTGGTTGACGAGGACCTGGTAAGCGCTGCAACACCCCAGCTCCATGCCCTGACCCTGGCAGAAGCAAAGGCCTGGGCAGTGGCTCAAAAACACCCGGAGGCCTGGATAATAGGGGCTGACTCCATTGTGGTCATCGACGATATGATTCTAAACAAGCCGGATTCCGCAGCCCATGCAAAACAAATGCTGAATCATCTCAGCGGACGCACTCACAGGGTTATTACCGGCTACAGCATCATGTGCAAAGCCAGAAATCAACGCAAAAACGATACTTGTATAACTCATGTTACTTTCAAGGACCTGACCGGCGGGGAAATCGACTGGTACCTTGGCACACCTGAGCCCTGGGATAAGGCCGGTGCTTATGCAATTCAGGGCATTGCAGCATTTATGATAAAAAGCATCCAGGGCTCGTATACAAACGTGGTTGGCCTGCCGGTGTGCGAGGTTCTCGATTACCTTCTTAAACACAAGATAATCGACCGAACCACCGAGAAAATCCACAAGACCCGGCTTGCATCCGGGATCTGAAAGCTTGGCTTAAAAATGGCTTTAATCTCAAAAAACATCGAAGAAGTAAAAAGCCGTATCAGAAACGCAGCCCTTGCATGCCGAAGAGATCCTGAATCGGTAAGACTTGTGGCAGTCACCAAGACTGTTGGCCCGGCCCGGATTCAAGATGCCATTGACGCAGGGCTTGACTGCTTTGGTGAAAATTACATTCAGGAAGCCAGGGGGAAGATTAAGGCCCTTTCCGGGATAAACGTGTCCTGGCACTTCATCGGGCATCTGCAGTCAAACAAGGCCAAATATGCCGTAAAACTCTTTGACCTCATCCATTCGGTTGACAGCCTGAAGCTTGCCCGTGAACTTAACCGTCAGGCAAAAAAACACGATTGTATCCAGAAAATTCTCATTCAGGTCAATGTAGGAAAAGAACAGAGCAAATCCGGAGCAGATACACAAGAGACCGCAGAACTTGTGGAGGCAGTATCAAGGCTTGAACACCTCTCAATCCGGGGGCTTATGACCATGCCTCCTTATTTTGACGCACCGGAGAAGGTTCGCCCCTTTTTTAAAAAGCTTGCCGAATTAAAGGACCAGGTCACAGCCAAACAGATTGCCAATGTTGATATAAAAGAGCTTTCCATGGGCATGACTGGCGATTTTGAGGCAGCCATTGAAGAAGGCGCCACCCTGGTGAGAATCGGAACCGCTATTTTCGGAGAACGCTGATGAAACTGCTTCTGCATATCTGCTGTGCTCCGTGCGCCATTTATCCACTGTCAGTGCTTCAGGAAAAAGACCTTGAAGTCATGGGCTTTTTTTACAGAAACAATATTCATCCCTTCACTGAATGCATGAAAAGGGAAGAAACCCTAAAAACCTACGCAGAGCAAATAGGACTTCGTGTCATTTTCCAGCAGGGCTATGACATAGAAGCGTTTATTCAAAGGGCTGCCTTTCGTGAAAGCCAGCGCTGCCGGCTTTGCTACCATGACCGGCTTATGACCACAGCTAAACTTGCCAGCCGGGGCAAGTTTGATTATTTTTCCTCCACCCTGCTTTACAGCAGGTTTCAACAGCACGAGTTAATTGCTGATATAGGCAAGTGCGCCGGCAAATCGGCAGGCGTGCCCTTTTATTACGAAGATTTCCGGACAGGCTGGAAAACCGGAATTGAGAAATCAAAACAGATGGGCATGTACCGCCAGTCTTACTGCGGGTGCATTTACAGTGAAAAAGAACGCTTCTGTCCTCAAACAGCAAAGAGCAGGCCAGGTAAAAATTGATGTTTGGCAATTTTCTTTATTTTATAGTTGCCCTGCTTATCTACACAACCTATCCGCCCCCGGCCCGGCCGCAGCTTCCGTTTTTAGAGGCATTTGGATTTTTTACAATCATTTCTCTTTTTTTTGCAGCCCTTACCCGGATACTGTTTAAGCGGCTTGAAAATCGCATTTCAAGGGGCCGCCGGCCGGATCAGGAACAGGCATTTGAGTCTTTGCTCATACGCCAGAGCATTTTTGCCATAGGGCTTTTTGCCGTACATATTTACGGACTTGAATTAAGCGGGCATCTCCACCGGTTTTCCCTGATCAGCAAAATGCCCACCCTTGGGGCGGTTTTGTTTCTGGCTGTTTTCGTGGGATATTTGTGCATCATCTGGGCGTTTGCCTATAACGCCCACGAAAAGCTCTATCACAGCGGTATCGGCCGCATCAGATATATTAAATCCCATATATCCTTTTCCATTCCGGTGCTTTTTCCATGGTTGTTTTTATCGATTGCAGCAGACCTGATTCAGGCGCTGCCCTTTGAAGGTCCACGGGCCTTTCTTGACTCCACGGCAGGCCAGATTGTCTATTTCCTGTTTTTTCTTTTTGCAATTGCCATTTTCGGCCCTGCAATTATTCAGTATTTCTGGGGATGCAAACCCCTGGCACAGGGAGATGCCAGAGCCAGGATTGAAGAGTTATGCAGAAGCGCCAGGGTATCCTACAGGGAAATCCTTCAGTGGCCGCTGTTTGGAGGACAAACCATAACTGCAGGAGTCATGGGCCTGGTCAGCCGGTTTCGCTACATCCTGGTTACCCCGGCCTTGCTGCGCTATCTTACACCAGTTGAAATCAAGGCGGTGATCGCCCATGAAATTGGTCACGTCAAGCACCGGCATCTGCTGTTTTACCTGATTTTTTTCGCCGGATACCTTGTGATTTCATTTGCAGGACTTGACTTTCTAATTTACGGGGCCGTTTACCTCCAGGTTCTTGCCCGATGGGAGGCCGCAGGCAGTGACACTTTTGTATCAATTATTGTAAGCCTGGCCATGATTGCCACTTTCTTTGTATATTTCAGGTTCGGATTCGGATATTTCATGCGGAATTTTGAACGCCAGGCAGACATATCCGTCTACCGTCTTATGGATACGGCATTGCCCCTTATCTCAACGTTTCATAAAATTGCTGCTTCCAGCGGACAAGCCCCGGACCGACCCAACTGGCATCACTTCAGCGTCTCTGAACGGATATCATATCTGGAAAAATGTGAAGCTGATCCCGGATGGATTATGCGCCATCACCGGAAGGTTAAAATCAGCATGGCCGTTTACCTGCTTTTAATCCTGGCCGTTGCAGGAGTTGGCTACGGCATGCATTTCGGCGGCACCGGAAATGTAATTTCCGGAAAAATGGCTGAACAAATCCTTGTAAGACAACTCAGGGAAAATCCGCAAAACCCGAAGCTGCATTTAATGACAGCAGACCTTTATTTCAGCAGGGGCAACCTTAAAGCCGCGGAATCCGCATATATGCAGACTCTGGATTTGAATCCGGGCAATGCACAGGCATTAAACAACCTTGCCTGGCTGTATGCAACATCAGCTTCTGAAACAGGTTTTTTTAAACCGGAAAAAGCCCTTGAACTTGCCAAAAAAGCTGCCCGGCTTTCACCTGAGCCCCACGTAACAGATACTTTGGCCGAAAGCTTTTTTGTCAACGGATTTTACAAAGAAGCGGCTGCCACCGGCAGGCAGGCTCTGTCAGCAGCCGTATCAGAAAAGAGCTATTACCAAAAACAGCTTGAAAAATTCCGCAGCGCCCTTGAAAAAAAACTGGGAACTCCAGAGCCCGGTCTCGGGCAGGACACTCTAAGATGAAAGCAGCTTTGCCATCCCATCCCCGTCTCTTTGAGATTAGGGAAGATGCCGACGGTATTCTGGCAGTGATGTTTTACGGTCAAATTGACATTACCACGGCACCTGCACTCCTGAAACAGTTATACGCCTCCCTTGGTCCACGCAAATCTCCCAGTGGAGTTGTGGTGGATTTCAAACATGTATCCCGGTTTGACGATTATGGAGCCATGGTGGTTCTGCAACTGCTGCGGATACTAAAGCTGAGTCAGAAACAGCTCGATATTGTCAATATTTCCCCTGATCATCAAAAAACCATTTCCCTGGTGGATTTCGGGCAGCCCGACTGCCGGATTAAATCCCGCAGGTCTCAGAATCTCATAATCCAGCTGGGTGAATCCACCATAGACATTCTTCGGGGAGGTGGCTTTTTTGTCGAGTTTATAGGAGCCATGGTTGTTTCAATTGGCCGGGTAATGAAACGGCCGGG
>JAABTZ010000057.1 GCA_011389605.1 Desulfobacteraceae bacterium | reverse complement strand
TGCATTGCCCGTTGTTGGACTCATCAGCTTTCTTATGGGTCTTATAATGGCATTTATGTCCTCTCTTCAGCTCACCCAGTTTGGAGCCAACCTCTATGTAGCCTCCCTGGTGGCGCTGGCAATGGTCTCTGAGCTGGGTCCGATCATGACCGCCATAGTGGTTTCAGGCCGGTCCGGCTCTGCCTATGCCGCGGAGATCAGCACCATGAAAATCTCCGAGGAAATCGATGCCCTTGTGGTCATGGGATTTGATCCCAACCTGTTTCTGGTACTGCCCAGGATGATTGCAGCCATGACGGTGATACCGATACTAACCATTTTTTCAAACATATTTGCCGTAGCCGGAGGCTTGATTATCGGGGTAACGATGCTGAACTTAAGCCCCGGGGCCTATATAACCCAGACCCTTGAAACCCTTACCCTGTTTGAAATAATGTGGGGACTTTCTAAATCGCTGGTCTTTGCCGTAATAATAGCCCTGACCGGCTGTTTCAGGGGCCTTCAGGCCAGAGGGGGAGCAGCCGCTGTTGGCGGTGCTGCAACGTCTGCGGTGGTTACAAGTATTTTTTTCATCATTTTATTTGATTCCATTTTTGCGGTTATCCGCAGCTATTGGTAAGAAAATCCATGGGAAAAAAAGACATCATACGCGTTAAAGACATGGTGGTTGTATATGGCCATGACAGGGTGCTAAACGGGATCAGCTTCGGGGTGCGGGAAAAGGAGATTTTTATTATCGTCGGTGGTTCCGGATCGGGCAAAACTACCCTAATGCGTCATATGATCGGCCTGCAGCAGCCTGCTTCCGGCCATGTGTATATAGGTGATACAGATATTGCAGCAACCGATGAAGAAACCTTTTTTCATACCCTTAGGCGCATTGGTGTTTTGTTCCAGGCAAGCGCTCTTATCGGCTCCATGACTGTGGCTGAAAACGTTGCGCTGCCAATTTATGAATTCTCCCATCTGCCTCCGGCGGCTGTGGCCGACATGGTGCAGATCAAGCTTTCCCTTGTTGGCCTGGAATGTTACGGGGACCATCTACCTTCGGAAATCAGCGGCGGGATGAAAAAACGTGCCGGCCTGGCCCGGGCACTGGCCTTAAATCCGGACATTCTTTTTCTCGACGAACCTTCAGCCGGCCTGGACCCTGTGACTGCAGCTGAAATTGACAGCCTGATCCTGCATATCAACCAAACCCTTGGCACCACTATCATAATTGTCACACATGACCTTGACAGCATTTTCGCTGTTGGCCAGCGTGCCATAATGCTCGGAAAATCTTCGGGAAATATTATAGCCCAGGGGCCGCCGGCTGATCTGCGTGACCTGGACTCCAATGCTGAAGTCAGAAATTTTTTCAAACGCAAGCCATAGCAAAACCAGCCATGGCAAGATCAGGCATCCGGCTGCGGGCCCGGCAACCAACGCAATCATGTCTTGCGAATCAAAGCGGAATTTTTTATACTTAAACTTGATGGCATCGTAAAAAGTCCAATATCTGCGTTACGCACAATTTCTGAAGAATTTCACGTACGGCTAAGTACGCTGCATTCTTCGAAATTGCGCAAGCCTTGATCTTGAACTTTTTACGGCACCATCTGAAAACCGAGTTTTTACGAGTCCGTCAAAATTACGTTTCATAAAAAGCTTTTTTCAGCCGGCCTGAAGTGATAATAAATCTGCATAGCTTTCAAACTGCACACTTTTTTCCGCAAGCAGGATAATGATCATTTTCTTGCGAAACCGAGGATTGCAATGCAGATTATAACAACCCATCAAAGCATGGATTTTGATGCCCTTGCCTCGGTCGTGGCCGCCACCCTGATATATCCGGATGCCGTGGCCGTGGTCCCCAAAACTGTCAATCCAAATGTAAAAGCGTTTTTATCCATCCACAAGGATATGTTTGAAATGTACCGTGTCAATGACATTGACCTTTCTGCCGTCAGTGGTCTCATTGTGGTGGATACCAATAAATGGTCACGGCTTGACCGCATGGAAGCTCTGAAAAACAACTCCGGGCTGGAGGTATGGATGTGGGATCATCATGATCCCGTGGACTGTGACCTTGAGCCGGACTGGAAATGCCAGGAATCCATCGGTGCAAACATAACCCTGATGCTGCGCGCCATAAGGGATGCCGGAATTGAGATTTCACCCATTCAGGCAACTCTGTTTTTAAGCGGTCTTTATGAAGATACCGGAAATCTGATATTTTCCTCGGCCACGGCTGAAGATGCCTATACAGCCGGATATCTGCTGGAGCAAAATGCGGATCTGTCCATCCTGCGTACTTTTTTACAGCCCGCTTACGGAGAAAAACAAAAGGACATTCTTTTTGAGATGCTCAAGAATGCTTCCCGCCGCTCCATAAACAACTACAGCGTCAGCATCAACACCGCGCATATAGACGGTCATATCAACAATCTTTCCCTGGTCGTGCATATGTACAGGGAAATTGTTAACGTGGATGCGGCCTTTGGCATATTCGTGCAGCCGGAAAACGAAAAATGCATCGTAATCGGACGCAGCGTGGTGGAAGAGATTAATATCGGGTCAATCATGCGTTCCATGGGCGGCGGCGGTCATCCCGGGGCTGGTTCGGCCATGTTAAAATCAGTCAGTCCGGTTTCCCTGAAGGAGTGGATAGTGGAACTGCTCAAAGGCAACCAGGAAAGCTCAATTCAGATTTACGACATCATGTCCTATCCAGTCTTCCAGGTACCGCCGGATATGCCAATGAAAGAGGTGGCCGAAATCCTGGAGGAAAAGGGGTGTACAGGTCTTCCCGTGAGTGAGGACGGAAGACTTGTTGGCATTATTTCCAAGAGGGATTTTAAAAAACTCAAAAAACCCTCCCAGTTTTCCGCCCCGGTCAAGGCATTTATGAGCACGAAAAATATTACCATTACCCCGGACCGCAGTCCAATGCATGCCGCCCGCCTCATGGTCAAGCATGATATCGGAAGATTGCCTGTAATTCTGGACGGCTCTATCATAGGCATTGTTTCCCGCTCGGATGCCATGCGGTATTTCTATGACGCCCTGCCTGATTGATCCGGCAAAAAAATCTTTTGCAGGCTTAAGCCATATCCAGAACCTTTTTGATCAGTTTTTCAATTCCTTCAGCTACTTTTGATATTGTGGGGCCGAGCATGTAGGCCGGGGTTGTGACCAGCTTGTTTTCAATGTCCACATGAATGGAAGTAACCTCGCATACTGTGTGTCTGCCGCCCATGGCGTCAATGGCCTCTGCCGTGCCCAGATCGTTTCCGATAGTCACCTGAGGGTGCCGGTCTTCGAGTACCTTGGCCAATACAGCCGGGGAGATGCAGATGGCGCCTATGGGTTTTTTTGCGTCTGCCATTTCAATTATAACCCGCCTGACTTCCGGGTGGACTTCCGCATCTTTTCCCTTGATGGCAAAGTCGCTTAAATTTTTGGCAGCGCCGAATCCTCCGGGAATAATCAGTGCATCAAGATCTGCTGTGCGCACGTGTTTGATGTCCATGATTTCACCCCTGGCTATCCGGGCCGATTCTGCCAGTACATTTCTTTTTTCTTCAGTGGGTTGGCCGGTGAGGTGGTTTACCACGTGGTGTTGATTGATGTCCGGTGCCATGCATACTGTGTTGGCACCATTTCGTTCAAGGGCCAGAAGCGAAATTACGGATTCATGGATTTCACTTCCGTCATAAACCCCGCATCCTGACAATAAGACACCGACATTTTTCATGTCCGACTCCTTGTGGATTGTATGCGATAATGCGTGTGATCGCTCCCAGATAAAAAACAGAATTACGGTTGAATTTGTTTCAGCACCCGGCCTTCGGAATCAAGCATAAAAATCATAAAGCCGTTTTTGTGTGCATCTTTGGCCAATTCATCTGCCAGCACAGCCTGGACTTCGTATTTTTTTCCCGGTGTTCTGGGCAGATTGATAAGACAGGACAGGGCGGCCTCTTTTTCATAAAATGCAGGTATATAGGAAATCCCGGCCTCCTCGTCGTAAAACCCCATGAAGTTTTCATTATTACCCGGGCTTTCCACAGCCACGTATACCCAGGAATCATTTTTTACGGAATCGTTCATTGGCTTTTCCTTTAGAATTTTACAATTCATACTGTAATGGTAAACTCGACTTTGCAATGGCTTAAATCCTGTATAATTTCATATATTCGCTGTCAAAAGTCAATCTTCTTTCTCCGGCAGGGCGGCTTAAGGCTGCCATGACTTGAAAATCTTCGAGCATAGGTATAGAAAGAAAAATATGATTCATCCGCTGAAAAACTTTTCCCGGCTGGGCCTGATAGCCGATTCCCATGGAAGTGCATATGTTTTGGAAAACGCCATTGCAGCACTTCAAGACCAGCAGGTTGATCAGATAGTTCACCTCGGCGACTTCTGCGATTCTCAAAGTCATGATCATCTCGGGGAAATTTTTGAACTCATGGTCCGCCATCATGTGCTTGCCGTAAAGGGCAACAATGACTACCAGGTGGAAAAAATGATTGAAAACAGCAGGTTTTCCTTCAATGCCGGCAAACGGAAACAATGGTTGACCTTTTTGCAAAAAATACCCATTATTAGAAGGTTTGATTTGGTTTGCTGCTGTCATTCCATGCCGTTTGAATCTATAAGGGCTTTTTATGATCCCGTTGATACCGGGGGCACGGCTCAGGCTGCCGGTATCTTTCGTAATACTGAAGATGCCATGATTTTTTGCGGGCACAGCCATACACCGGTTATTTTCAGGCATCGCAAAGGGTATGTGGTGCGCGAGCCGCTAAAAAATCAAGCCAGCACGGCCCTGAGTCACGATGACCGATACATCATTGTTGTAGGAGCCGCGGAAAATCATGAATGTGCGGTTTTTGACCTCAACGCTTACAGGTATGAACGAATTGACATATCCGCTTCCATGGACCAGGGAATAAATCGATGAAAGATCCAAAAACATATAGTGAAACCGATGCTGTCATAGAGACCGGAATCCGTCAGGCAATGGGAATCTGTCTGGGCGCCTCGACGGTTTCAGTGGTTCGCATTCAGCAGGCAGACCCTTCTGAGCCTGCTGCACT
>JAABTZ010000538.1 GCA_011389605.1 Desulfobacteraceae bacterium | reverse complement strand
GCGTAACGCAGATATTGGACTTTTTACGGTGCCATCATAATTAGCATATGTTCAAAATCTTTTCAATACTCAAAGCTGTAAAAACCCATGGCAGAAAAGAAATCCGCGGTGCCATGGCTTACCGGCGGGGCAAAAAAGGGTTTTATTGTGTATGCCATACAATGCAGCGGTTGCGGCCGGCATTTTTGGCCAGGTACAATGCCTGGTCAGCCTGCCACAGAAGTTGGCTTTTTATAAGCGGGGTATTTTGACAGATTTCTGTTATACCCACACTCATGTTAACGGAAAGCTTTTTTCCCCTGTAATCAATCATTAACCGGCCAAGATTTTCCTGGAGCCGTTTGATAATCTGCATTCCTTCATCCACTTTGGTTCTGGAAAGAATCAATACGAACTCTTCACCACCGTATCGGGCTATCATGTCAGATCCGCGAATGTTTTCGCTAAAAAAACGGCCCACTTCCTGCAATACCTGATCTCCTGCAGCATGGCCGTGAACATCGTTGATGACTTTGAAATGATCAATATCCATCATGGCAAGAACGCTGGTATGGCCGTAACGCTCAATAGCGGACATTTCCCGGTCCATGGCTTCCTGGAAACTCTGAAAGTTTGGAAGCCCTGTCAGGCTGTCTTTGTATGCCAGGCGGGTGAGCTTGAAAATTTTTTCGTTCTGCTGGCGAACCTTTCGCGTCAGGTCAAAAGACAGGTGAAACAATTCCTTTTTGCTTTCTTCCAGGATTTTAAGATAATCCATGGCAGAATCCTGTTCTATATCAAAGAACGGAAGCAGTGGATTGATCTGTCTGCATGCCTGGTCCATTAAAGCCTCAAGCCGGAGCTGCCCGGCCATTTCATATTGATCCAAAAGATCTTTTATCATGGCAAGCCGCAAGGCCTGATCTTTTTCATACAGAAAGGAGAAAATCTCTGTTGCCAGGTGGATGATCCGGATCCTTACAAGAAGTTTTGAGTCTTTTATACCAGGTTCTTCCTGGTTGTGGTGATAACTCACCGGAATGGTAAACGATTCGGGAAACCCCCACTGGTTCAATAAAAAGGCTCCGATTTCCATGTGGCTGCATCCAAAGATTTCGCTTTCAGCATGATGCATAAGCATTGCCTCGGCCTCGACTTTTTTGATGACCATTGCATATTGACGCGGCTGGCTTTGGGCAAGAATCAGAGTGCCTATGTTGTGGAGAAGTCCGAGAAGGTAGAGGTCTTCTGCGTCATCAGGGTTAACCTGTTTTGCAATAAGGCGGCTGACAACCGCACAGACCAGGGATTCTTTCCAGAATCTTGAATAATCCATTTGGTTCTGGTTCTTTTTAAACAATTGTACCAGGGAAAAGCTTAAAGCTATGTATTTAAGGGATTCTTCGCCCAGAAGATTTACAGCATGGGGCAGGTTTGTAATTTTGTTTGAAAGTCCGAAAAACGGTGAATTGACCACATTTAGTACCTTGGCCGAAAGGGGCGGATCAGTTGCCAGAATCTCGGCGAGCTGATTCATTGATGTGTCCGGGTTCTTAATCTTTTCCAGAATCCTCAGGGCTACTCTGGGCAAGGCCGGCAGGTCATCCAGGCTGCAAAGATTTTCCGCTATATTCTCAATTTTTTGAACCGACATTTATCACCATTATAAAACGGAATTAATCAGGAGTCCTATATGTTCTATTTCTGTCTCCAGCCGGTCTCCGGTTGATAGAAAAACCGGTGGTTTTCTTGTATATCCGACACCGCTTGGAGTCCCTGTTAGAACCACCGTATCGGTGGGCAGGGTGGTGTCTTCGGATAGGTATTCAATAAGGCTGGAAACGGAAAAAATCATGTCCGAAGTGCTGCTCTGCTGCATGATCTTACCGTTTAGCCTGCAGGAAATTGCCAGGTTGTCAGGATTTGGGATTTCATCTGCTGTTACCATCGCCGGGCCAAGAGGGCAGAAAGTGTCAAAGCTTTTGCCCCGAACCCACTGACCCCCCCCGGCATGTTTCTGCCAGGATCTTGCCGATATGTCGTTTCCAACGGTATAACCCTTTATATATGAAAAGGCATTATCAGCTTTTACGTTTTTGGCAGGCTTTCCGATAATAACGGCAAGTTCGGCTTCAAAATCTGTTTGGGGTCTTTTCCTGCATGATTCGGGTATGACTATATCCTGGCCGTGACCGATTGCAGATGCGGGATTTTTCATAAACATCACAGGATAGCGCGGCAGCTCCAGGCCGGTTTCTTCTGCATGCTCCCGGTAATTAAGACCAATGCATATTATTGCTGCCGGGTTGACCGGGGGCAGAAAAGCATGGATAGACAGATGTTTGCCGGTTGGTGCATATTCGCGATCTCCGGTTTCAATAACTTCCATGGCCGTACCCTCTGAAAGGTCGGTCCCGAGACGGATAAAACCCTGACTGTCCGCAAACCTGTAAATTTTCATAAGTC
>JAABTZ010000537.1 GCA_011389605.1 Desulfobacteraceae bacterium | reverse complement strand
GTGCCGTACATGCTGGCCAGGGAGGGATCCACGGTCACGTCCACCTGCTTTTCATCAAAATACCAGCTTCTGCGCACATCGGTCAGCCCGCGCACGCCTTTGAGGCGCTGCATGGTTTTTTGGGCCAGGCGGTCTAAAATCTGCGGGTCCGGTCCGGAAATGATGATATCCACGGGCGC
The DNA here is from genome assembly GCA_011389605.1 of Desulfobacteraceae bacterium. Classification (GTDB taxonomy): domain Bacteria; phylum Desulfobacterota; class Desulfobacteria; order Desulfobacterales; family Desulfosalsimonadaceae; genus Desulfosalsimonas. Next base: position 2,273 of record JAABTZ010000537.1, on the reverse strand, counting down.
CTTTGTGCTGGCCATGGGGGTTGCCCCGTATTCGCTGACCCGGAAGCTCTTGATGCCAGGGACCTGCCGCAGTTTTTCCCGCCAGGTTTCCTGGATTTCCCAGATGGATTTCTCCCGTCGGGTCCTGTCCACCAGGTGCACGGTTATGGCCGCGGACTGGGCCGTGGCCCCGCCGGTGCCAAAAGAGATGGCCCCGGGCTCCGAGCCGATCACCGAGGAAACCGTTTCAATGCCGGGCTGGGCATAGATGATGTCCTCCACCCGATCCAGGGTTTTTTCCACCTTTTCGATGCTGTCTGTGGCCGGCAGGTCAAATTCCACAACCGCGATGCCGGTATCCATGGGCGGCATGAGGTCCCCGCCGATAATGGGCGGAATGGTCCGTACGCTGACCACGAAAAATGCCGCAGCCAAAATAAGGGTAAGCACCCGCCAGCGCAGGGCCCTTTCCAGGATAAACACGTAGAAGCGCCGGACCAGGGAAACGCCTGCATCCACACCGCCGGCCGCGCGCTCGGCGATGTTCCTTTTTTCTTTTTTCCGGCCCAGCACCCGGGAGGTCAAAAGCGGCACCAGGGTCAGGGCCAGTACCAGCGAGGCCACCATGGTGATGGCGATGGTCAGGCTCAGCCGGCCGATGGTCCGCTGGGGGTATCCGCCGATAAAGATGATGGGTACCAAAACCGCCACCGTGGTGAGCATCCCTGCTGTAATGGCCAGGGCGATCTCCCGGGTTCCGTTATCTGCGGCGGCCACTGCATCGGGGGGTTCCTTTTCCCGGTAATGCCGGTAGATGTTTTCAAGGGCCACCACGGATGCGTCCACCACCATACCCGTGGCCACGATCAGGCCCGAAAGGGTGACCATGTTTAAGGTATAGGGCGTAAACCAGAGCACGGCCAGGGTGAACAGAAAAGAAAGCGGAATGCTGATGCCGGCCACCAGGGCGGCCCGCGCCTCTGCCAGAAATAAAAAGATCACCGCCACGGTAAAGATCACCGCCTGGATGATGGACAGCACCATGCCGCGCATGTTGATGTCGATCAGCGGCTGCTGGTCCTGGGTGATTTCAAAGGCAATGTCCGGGTAAAGGGCGGCAAGTTCCGGCAGAAACGATTTGACCCGCTCAATGGCGGCCACGGTTTTACCGCCCTCCGGCTTGATGATGCCCAGGGCGATGGCTGCCTTGCCGTTTCCGTGATAGGCCGAGCGCGGCTCCTGTTCGGTGAGTGCCACTTCGGCCACATCTGCGATGCGCAGCAGGCCGCGGCCCGGACGGCGGATCGGCAGCTGCCGGATTTCGCTTAAATCCTTGAATTCCCCTGCGATGCGCACCAGGTACTCACTGTCGCCGGCATAGATATTGCCTGCCGGCGCCGAGATGTTCTGTTCGGCCAAAACCGCAATGACCTCCCCGATGGAGACGTTATTGGCCGCGAGCCGGTCGCGGTCCACCCGCACCCGGATTTCCGGCCGGTGCCCGCCGAACACGTCCACATCGGCCACGCCTTCTATGCCGAGAAGCCGGTCCTGGATCTGGTTTTCCGCCAGCAGCCGGATTTCGGAAAGGCCGCGCCGGCTGTCATCCTTCGGCCGCAGGGCCAGGGTAAGCAGTGGGCGGGCCGTGGCATCGCTTAAGCGATAGAGTTTAGGTTCCTGTGCGTTTTCCGGGAGATCCGCCCGGATGCGGGCCATGGCATTCTGCACGTCCAAAATGGCCTGGCCGGGGTCCTTGGAGTAGGAAAATTCCGCCATCACAGAGGATACCTGGTCGCGGCTGGTGCTGCGGATGCTCTCCAGCCCGCTTACGGTGTTGATCTCTTTTTCAATGACTTCCGTGATCTTGTCACTGACATCGTCGGCTGAGGCCCCGGGCTGTACCGTGACCACCACCACCTGGGGCGGAAAGGTATCCGGGAAAAGCTCCGATGGCGTGCGCAGAAAGCCGATAAACCCCATGGCCGCCACCAGCAGGACCGCGGCCGCAACCGCATAGGGGTGATCAAGTGCAGCCCGGCTGATATTCATTCTACAACCTCCACCGTCTGTCCGGAGGAAAGGGTTACCCAGCCCAGGTAGGTGTTTTCGACCACCTGTGTTTTTGCATCAATCCCCCGGACCGCCACCCGGTCCGCGGCGCGTCCCAGAAGCCGCACCGGCGTTGCTGAAAGAGTTTTGTCATTCACCGTAAATACATGGGTCCTGCCCTGCGGACCCTCGATCAGGGCGGATGCCGGAAGCAGGATCACGTCTTCGAACTGGGCAACGCTTAC
>JAABTZ010000536.1 GCA_011389605.1 Desulfobacteraceae bacterium | reverse complement strand
TTATTGATGCTCTCGTAAAAAGTAAGTTTTGGATGGCACAGTAAAAAGTTCAAGATCAAGGCTTGCGCAATTTCTAAGAATACAAAGTACTTAGCCGTACGTGAATTTCTGAAAAATAGCGCGTAACGCAGATATTGGACTTTTTACGAAGCCGTCATTATTGGGTGGCAGCTTTTTGTTTGATCCCGCTTAGTACAGACAAGTACAGTTTTTCGACCTTTTCAGTGGACTTCTGCATGGTAAAGTCATCGAGCACTCTTTTACGTGCAGCATTTCCTGTAACCTGCCGCTGCTTTTCATCTGAAAGAAGTGCTACAATGCATTCGGCCAGGGCATCAGGATCTTCCGGCGCAACAAGGTATCCGCTTTGCCCGTCTTGTATAATCTCAGGCGGGGCGCCGAAATTTGTGGCTATAACAGCCTTTCCCAGACCCATTCCCTCCAAAAGCACCCTGCCGAAAGGCTCGGGATCTATTGACGAATGTATTACGACATCCATGACATTCATAAAATCCGGCACGTGCTCCTGATATCCCGTAAAGACAATGTTATCAGAAAGATTCAGCTCCTTTACCAGCACATGGAGCTTATCAGCATAACTGTTATCGGAGATCGCACCGACAATTAGGCATTTAAGATCCGGGAAATGGTTTCTGACAAGTGATGCGGCACGTATTACAAATTCCTGGCCCTTCCAGGGCTTTACATTGCCCACAACACCTATGACAGGAGCCGTGCCGGTTATGCCATAAGTCAAACGGATCTGCCCGGAAGAATTTTTGATTTTCAGGGAGTCCGGATCTATGCCGTTGTATATGGTAATGATATTAGGATACTCGATTCCATGGCGTGCAAAATTATCAGTGACAGCTCCTGAAATTGAAATAATTGCATCCAGTTTGCGCCCAAAATACAGTGCGGTAAGAGGAAACCGGTTATTTATTCCACGTTCATGGGTAATACAGGGGATTTTGGCCAGACGGCAAGCCAGCATCCAGGCATGATTATAAAGGATGGAATTGTTTAAATGCACCAAATCGATTTTGTTTTTCCGCAAAAAAACAAAATACCTGACAGCCGGCAGCAGCATCCGCTTAAAAAAATTTACAACCCTTTGCAGGGGCAGCAATGGATAGCCCAGCCAAGGCATTTTAAATTTCCGGTCCGCCAGGCGGCGATAATCAACGGGCCGGGGAGGGTCCAAAATATAAACATCAGCACCGGCAGCCTCATATCTGGCAATCAATCCATGTTCTTGGTAAAAACATACAACAGCCTCAAACTTGTCTTTATTCAACCCGGAAACCAGGCCCAGAAGGGAATAATAGGAACCGCCTATTGTCCCGTCTGTATTTTGCTCGACATATAAAACCCGATATCTTCTTTGCATTATCTTCCCGTATGATTAAGAAACAGGCTGATTTAGGCCAATGGCCGGCACACGCCTTTGCGCCAGAACATCCAGATACAGGTCCTGTAAATCATTTACACGCTTTTTAAACTGAAAATCGCCAAGAACACGAAGCTTTCCTTTATCCGCCATCTTTTTGCCCTGATCAGGATCATCGAGCAGCTCTTTCATCCTTGCTGCCACTGCGTCCCAATCGCCTGGCTGGACCAGATGGCCTGTTTGGCGATCTTCAATTATATCCGGGACCCCGCCTACAGACGTGGCCAAAACCGGCTTGCCCATGCACAATGCTTCCATCAATACATTGGGGAAGCCCTCGGTGTATGAAGTCAAAGCCATAAACTCAAGATCCTGGTAAAAAGGCCTTACATCATCCCAATATCCTGTGAAAATGACCCTTTCGGCCAGACCCAGACTTCGGGACAATGCTTCAAGATCTTTTTTAGCAGGCCCGTCGCCGGCTATCACAAAATATAAATCCGGATACATGTCAACTATTTTTGCCGCAGCTTTTAAAAAAACCTCCTGGCCCTTTTCAGGACTGAGTCTTCCGATATTGCCGATAAGACGTGCAGATTCTGGCAGTCCATGGCGTTTCCTCACGGCCTCCGGCTCATAGCTGCCGGGTATGTAGTTTTCAGTAACTATAGCATTATATATCAGATTTATGCGCTCCGGGTTGACTCCGGACATAATCAACTCGTCTTTTAACTTCGAGGAAACTGCAATAACACGGTCAAACCTGCGCATTGCCTTTTTGGAAAGCCAGATTGCAGCCCTGCTTTTCCGGCTGTTTTGAATCCAGCCATGGGCCGTTGTAACTACCGGTACTTTGACAAGGCAGGACACCATAAATGAGAACAGGTCGGATTTATACTCATGGGCGTGAACAATATCAAAATGCTGCTCTTCAATGATACGGACCAGCTGCTTGACCACAGACAGCTTATTAAATCCTCCACAGAAAAAAGGGATGGCCTTGATTCCACGACTTTGAAGGACCTGGTAAAAAACATTTGTCGACTCCTCTCCGGGCCGCAA
>JAABTZ010000535.1 GCA_011389605.1 Desulfobacteraceae bacterium | reverse complement strand
CGGTTCCTTTATCTTTCTGGGGCCCACCGGGGTTGGAAAGACCCATTTGGCAAAAGTCCTTTCCCACCATTTGTTTGATTCGGTGGATGCCCTGATCCGGATCGACATGAGTGAATACATGGAGAAATTTGCGGTAAGTCGTTTGATTGGGGCGCCTCCTGGCTATGTCGGCTACGAAGAGGGCGGGCAGCTTACAGAGAAGGTCAGGCGCAAACCTTACTCGGTATTGCTTCTCGATGAAATCGAAAAAGCCCATCCGGATGTGTTCCACCTTTTGCTACAGATGCTGGATGATGGTCAGCTTACAGACAGCCTCGGAAGGAGAATAGACTTTAAAAACACCATCATCATCATGACTTCCAACATTGGTTCGCGCCAGCTGAAAGATTTTGGTATGGGCGTTGGGTTTAATACCCCTGCCAGGCAATCTGCCTCCAGGGAATACTCCCAGGGCGTGATAGAAAATGCCTTGAAAAAGGCGTTTGCCCCGGAATTTTTGAACCGGGTTGATGATGTAGTAATATTCAACTCCCTGGAGAAGGAGCACATCCTCAAAATCATTGACATTGAGCTGGCCAAATTGTACAAACGGATTGCCGATCTGGGCTATTCAGTTGAACTTTCAGATGAGGCCAAGGAATTCATTGCCGAAAAGGGCTGGGATCCCTCGTATGGTGCGAGACCCTTGAACCGTGCCATCCAAAAGTACCTGGAGGATCCCCTGGCCGAGGAAATCATCAAGTCAAAGATCGGTGATGGGGATGCAATCCTTATTGACTTTGACAAGGAGGCCGGGGAAATTAAAATATCCGTGCGGAAAGAGGCAACCAAAAGCAAGGCGGCCAAGGGAAAATCCAATTGATGAATTGACTGGAAAAGGAAAAGGCCTGCCCTTTCAGGGTAGGCCTTTTCCTTTGGGTAGTTGTTATCGGGATCAGAACTTGTACGCATTGTCCTCGATCAGCTTATCGGCAATTCTCCGCCTGGCTTCCTTGGTATTCACTCCAGCTGCCGTTGAAAGGGTTTCAATGGCCCGTGACAGTTTTTCAGAATCCACTGCTCCGGCAAAAGAATGAACGGCATCCATCCCGAGCTTGCGAACCTTGCTCACGGAGTCGTAAACGTATACATCGACCATGTCTTTATATGGCCCGAACTCTTTTCCCTTCAATGATTCGATTTTTTCCACCCTGAGGGTCAGTGATTCGGCGATGTAAACCTCGGTAATGATATCGGCGATATTGTTCAGCACTTCCTGTTCCCGGACCAGTTTCTTCCCAAATGCAGTGGTGGCGCCGTGAATGGCGAGCAGGGCAATCTTTTTCATATTTTTAACAATCCGGTGCTTTTCCTGGAAGAAGTCTTCGCCGGATTTCGCCCCATCGGTGATTCCATCCAGGTTGTCAAAAAGGCGCTCGCCCGGCCCAAACAAATCAAACCCCCCCTTCATGGACCGTTTCATGGCGGTATCCACCACCAGGAGGCGATTGATTTCATTGGTCCCTTCAAAAATCCGGTTTATTCTGGAATCGCGGTATCCGCGTTCTACATTTGTTTCGGCTGAATACCCCATTCCGCCGTGAATCTGAACGGCCTCATCCACAACAAAATCAAGCATCTCAGATCCATAAACCTTTAGAATGGCATCCTCAACGGCGTAATGGCTGATGGCATCAATGGAGGCCCTGCCGATGTCGCAATGCTCCATGTTCTTGTAGGTCTCCATCAGGACATCAATGTCTTTGCTGACCCGATAGATGGCCGCCTCGTGGGCAAAGGTACGGATCACCATTTCGGCGAGTTTGTGTTTGATGGCCCCAAAACTTGAAATCAGCACGCAGAACTGCTTGCGTTCGTTGGCATACCTGACCGAATCAGTAATGGCCTTTTTGGCTGCTCCGATCACGTTGGCACCGAGCTTCATCCGGCCCATATGAAGAATGCTCAGGGCAATCCGGAACCCTTCTCCCCTTGCTCCAAGTAAATTTTCGACCGGTACCTGCACATCGTTGTAGTAGATTTGTGCGGTGGAGGAACCCTTAATGCCCATTTTATGCTCATCGGGTCCGATCACCACCCCGGGAAGTCCGCTATCAACGATAAATGCACTGAGGATGCGATCCTTGTCAATTTTCGCAAAAACCACCTGTGTATTGCAAAAGCCGGCGTTGGTAATCCACATTTTCTGACCGTTCAGAATGTAGTGCTTTTCATCGGCCGATAAAACCGCGCTGGTCTTTCCTGAGTTGGCATCAGATCCTGCCCCCGGTTCGGTCAGACAGTAGGCTCCCAGTAATTCGCCCGTGGCCAGACGCGTAACATATTCCTGTCGCTGTTTTTCGTTGCCATAGTACATGATGGGCAGGGTTCCGATACCGCAATGGGCCATAAAAGCCACTGAAAATGAATAGCCGGCGCCAATGGTTTCAGCAGCCAGCATTTGTGTTACAAAA
>JAABTZ010000534.1 GCA_011389605.1 Desulfobacteraceae bacterium | reverse complement strand
ACAGGCTTGCCGTGATCAGGCCGATCATCACAGACCTGAAAAAAAGCAGGCCCACAATACGGGGCTCCATTGCAAGCTGGCCTAAAAGCGATGAATAGATTACATGTGCAAAGGGCACGATTATATATATCGCAAGGTTGGCTGAAGCAAGGATAACAGGCAGGTTTAAAACCCGCCTTTTTACTTGGTCCTCACTGTATTTCGTACAGGTCTCCCCGGCCGCACTGGCGGAAAGAAACGAGTAGACCGGACACTGAAACCAGTACTGCAAACCCGCTACTGCAAGAAGGATAAACGGAAACAGGCCGACAAGATACCAGCCTGCGTCATCTATAAAAAGTGTCCTGCCGAGCCAGTCAGAACCCATGGGGGTAAAGAAATTCAGGACCAGGATTATTGCGAACCCCAGAAGATTTGCGCCGATGTTGCGGACATAAAGCCCGAAGTATATTTTCCCGCGTGGGAATTGCCCGTTTTTAGCACCATGTTCCATATTGGCTTTCCCCGCCCTGAGCCGGCATTACATTTGCCGGCCCCTCGATCATAAATTCATTTTCGGGTGCGGAATCCGCCAATCCCGCACCGGCCATTATCAAATCATAGATTTCCGCTTCAGCCATGGCAGTTTTTCCTTTCAGTTTTTCGTCGTATTACACATGAAGCCTGTGGCCTGGACATATATCTTATAAACATATTTTTGCCGGCCGCTTTTGGGGTGACCAGAAACAATTTGCAGTCATCCACGTCCATCATCCGGAGTTTCAGCACTTCCCCGATGCGCATTCCGCCCCTGGCCATCAGTTCGAGCATCAAACGGTCCCTGGGGTTATCGGTTCTGAAAAAGATCTCATCAACCGCATCCTTTTCCAGGATGATCCACTGACAGCGCTTGGCCAGGCGAAATGTCTTTTTCAGCACTGCAGTATCACAGGGATTCACAAACGATGGATCAGAGGTGTTTTTGATGAAATTGAAAAGTGTTTTCAGCAGGGTGTACTTGAATCGCTTTTGCCTCTTACCCAGGGTTTGGAAAAGGCATTAGATTTTTTTTCTGACACCATTCCGCCCCAAATCCCGCCCTCAGATTTGCCGATGGTGTCATTGAACTTTCACGGAGGTAAGGTGCTCTGAAGTTATCAAGGCCGCGGGCAAGGGCAAAAAGGGTCAAGGCGAGTTTAAACCGGCGACCATAATTTCAAGTCCGGACCTGATGCATCGGCGGCAAGCAAGGCATCAGGCCGGATTGAAATTATGGCTCGGCTTATCTATCCCCTCCTGCCGCGGGTGTCGGGTATGCCTTTTTTAAGCATGCCGTCATGCTCTTCCATGATGACTTCCAGTTCCTGGTTCTGCTCATCTGTGAGTAGCGCCTTCATTTCCCGCTCGGCTTGGTAGGCGGCTGCATGCATATCAATCCTTGTATCAGCCCATGCCTTCATCTGGTTTTTGATCTCGTCAACAGGGGCGTTGTCGTTTATCAGTGCCCGCAGTTTTTTGTTGCGCTTTGTCAGTTCAGCCTGGTAATCAACCTGCTGTTTTTTGAACTCTGAGCGCAAATCGATGAGCTGCTCAGTCTGATCTTCGGAAAGCGACAGCTGCTCGTCCATTTCAGGAAGCAGATTGACCATGATCATGGATTTCTGCATCGACGCGCAGCCCATCATCATTTCATGATGCATGCCGTCCATCATGCCTCCGCGCATCATCCCGCCACGCATCTCGGCTCCGTGCATCTCACCATGCTTTTTCATGCCCATCTGCATGTCGGGCTGCTGACCTGTCTGGGCGCCTGCCGTAAGGCACGCAATAAAGAAAACGCATGTTGCAATCAATGCAATCTTTTTCATTTGTACACCCTCCTGTTTGATTCTGAAATTACAGATTGTCTGCTTGTTATTAAAAATTAACCCCCCGCCTCAGGATACGCAAATGAAAAAATCGATTTCAATTTGATAAACCGGGACGCGAACTATTTCATATGGCAGAATAAACGTTACCATGTAATAGACGACCGGCAGAAATTTGTCTGTTTATCGATCAATCCACCGACTGGTATCAAAATTCTGACATTTCGGGGCAACTGCAGTGCCCCGCAGGCCGGGCAAATGATGTATTAAGACCGTCATTTTTCCGGCGGAAAAAGGTATTCTAGGGACGAAAGTCTGTCTTCAATGTTCATTTCCAGGATTTTGGAAAAAGAGTCGAGAATAATAACCGCGTTGGCATCGGCATCTTTAACGATGAGGCTTTTTATGCGGGCGATGATACCGATGTTAACATACTGCACCATTTGCAGCCTTCTGCCCAACTGCTTCATCTCAAGGTCAGGATGACCACCACGCTTGTATTCAAAGAACTGTTGGAGCAAATAAACGGAAACTGACCGGAAAAGGGTCTCCTTGGTGGTTGAAAACGGCAGGTGAAACCTCGCCATGGGCTTGTAGAAGTCCATCA
>JAABTZ010000533.1 GCA_011389605.1 Desulfobacteraceae bacterium | reverse complement strand
ACAAACCACCGGCGGATTCAGAAAGCCAGACTTCAGGCTTTGCTTCCGGCTTTTCCGATACACAGGCCTGGATCGGCGTGGATTTGGACGGCACCCTTGCCTGGTACGGCCATGGATCATCCATTGCTGAAATCGGACCGCCCGTGGTACCAATGATGGAGCGGGTCAAACAGCTTCTTGCAGAAGGCCGGCGGATTAAGATATTTACGGCCCGGGCCGCAGACCCTGAGCAGCTGGTGCTCATCCAGCAATGGCTCCGCTGCCATGGACTGCCGCCCCTGGAGATAACCAATGCAAAGGATTTTAACATGATCCGGCTCTATGACGACCGGTGCGTGCAGGTTGAGCTGAATACAGGCAGGATAATTGCCGAAGATGCCGGACAAAAAGAGGATGTTTACGACAAATGAGATACTTATATTACATCATTGTCATATTTATCCTGGCAACGGCCGGCTTTGCCCTGCTCAGGCAGGATAAAGCCTCTGTGGACGTGTCCAGACCGGCCATAACCATAAATGACCGGGTTATTACCGAAAGCGAACTCAAAAAAAGAATGGATTCCAAGCCCCATGACATGACAGATGATCAGTACATAGATTCGCTGATCATGCAGGAACTGCTTATCCAGGAGGCCCTGGAGCAGAATATCCACAGGGAGGAATCCTTTCGCAGGTCCGTGGAAAATTACTACGAGCAGTCCCTTGTAAAAGTTCTGCTTGACCGCAAAAGCCGGCAGGCAGAGCCTGCGGTCACAGAAAAAGAGGTAAAAAGATACATTGAATTATCAGGCATGGAGATCGACTATACAAAACGGGTTTACCAGACAAAAAAAGATGTTCAAACAGACAGGGATTCTGCTTCAAACAGTGTTTCCGTGCCTTTTGAATTTCTTTCAGACAGCCTGCAGTGCATCATGGCAGGCCTTGAGCCAGGACAGACCTCCGCGCCCAGGCAGACCGATGACGGATTTGTAACCTATACCCTTGAAAAGACCCGGCCCCTTAAGAGTCGGGAAACTGCCTCCGATATGAATGAAGGCAGGATCAAAGACCTTATCGCCGACTGGAAAAAAGAAAAAATGTATGAACAGTGGACCGACGAGCTTAAGGAAAAAGCAGACATATGGAGGCGCAGATGAACCAACCCCGGTACCGGAGACGCAATTTCTTTATCAATAAGGAATACCAGGGCCGCACCATATTCCATTACTTTCTTCTTATCCTGGCCGGCAGCATTCTTTTTTCACTGGTGTTCAGCTTTTTTTCATCAAATACCATCTCCATTGTCTACGATGATTACCACCTGAAGCTGGGAACAACCCCGGGCATCCTGCTGGATAGGATTTTCAGCGCCCAGTGGTTTTTTATCGTGATATGCGGCGGTGCCGTAATCCTGATTACACTGTTTTTGACCCATCGCGTGGCCGGGCCGTTTTACAGGTTTGAAAAAAGCATTGATTCCATGCTCGAAAAAAACATCTCCCTTGAAATTCATCTGCGGAAAAAAGACGAGGGCAAAGACGTGGCCGAGAGGCTAAATCGCTTCAACCAAATGATGGCCGGCCATCTAAGCGCCATGGAAGCCGCAAACAATCAGATCCGGGAACTGGCGGATAACACCGGCACCCCGGATGGCGAGAAACTCAACCTGATCCGGGAAAAAAGCCAAAAGCTCGACGCGCTGATAAACGAATTTACTTTTAACCGTCAATAGGCGGGCAGGGGCAATCTTTGTCCATGAAGATATTTCTGCAGATCAGCGCACTTGTTTTCTTCTGCCTGAGCGGCCTGCCGGCGCCGGTGCATGCCGAAGAGCTGAATACACGGTTTGCCCATATTCAATATGATGACCGTGATGCCCTCAAGGACTTTAATTACGCCCTTTACATGGGCCGGCTTAAAAACCGGGTAAAAACCGGGGACACAATCGAAGAAGAAGTTGCAGCCAAAATAGACTTTATAGTCGGAAGGGTCATGCAGGTGCTTGACATGTACCTGCACAACCTGAAATTTAAAATCGTGATACACAGCTCGCCCAAACAGGTGCATGCGGATTTCAAAAGACTCTACAATGTTGATGTCAGATACATTGCCTTTTATTCACCGGCGCAGAACACGGTGTTTTTTTCAGCCAAAAAGGCAAAGCTTACAGTGGTGGCCCACGAGATAGGCCACGTGGTGGCGGAAAACTACTTTGATGTCTCCCCACCCCCAAAGATCCACGAAGTGCTGGCCCAGTACGCGGAAAAACACATCACTGACTGAGCTGCTCAAGCCGCCTTAATGCAAGTTTATTGCCCGGATCAATAACCAGGGCGGCCTCGTATTTTTCAGCCGCCGTAACTGTTCAGCGTAATATCAAGCAAGCATTACTTGTTTAAGACAAAGTCAGGTTTCTTTCCGCTAAACAAAAGTTCCAGTGCCTGACTTGATCTGACCCCTTGCTAGCGACAAGTTG
>JAABTZ010000532.1 GCA_011389605.1 Desulfobacteraceae bacterium | reverse complement strand
GATTTCTGAAGAATTTCGCGTACAGCTAAGTAAGCTGCATTCTTTGGCAATCGCGCAAACCTTGATCTTGAACTTTTTACTGCACCATATAAAAATCGACTTTTTACGAGTGCGTCAAAACTAAAAACTATCCAAAAGTTCTCTCAAATAATTCCGCAATGGCTTTTTTGCCGCTTTCTTCAAGGTAACGGGTTCCTGTTCCGGTAAAGCGGGGCTGGCTGATAACCGGCTCATCACCTTTTTTACACTCAAGCCATTCTGCCTGATTCCATGAAAACCAGCAATTTTGCTTTTGATCAAAGACATACAAAGGCTTGTTGCACAATTTGGCAAACTCGGCGCCCCATCCCGTACCGCCTTTTACTGTCTTGTCATCCAGGACCTCCCCTATAACAAAAATCTGCCTTCCGCTGTTTATCTGATACCAGATACTTTGCAGAACCTTCCGGATCATGGGTGTTTTAGCGTAACGACGATTCATAAGCTTTGAAATGTATTCCAGGCTTACATCCCCGTTTTTCAGTTCATCATTAGTCAATACCCGTATTCCCCGTTTGCGGACAATGGCGTGCCCCTCGAAGGTAAAATTTATCTCCTCGATTCCAAAGCGCTCAGCATTTTTCCCAAACTCTTCTTCAGCGCCCTTGATGCCGCCGCTGTAAAGTATGCAGTCTTCTTTTTTCATCACTTAACTCTCCGTCCTGATATAGTTGACGACTTAGTAAAAAGCCCTCTATTACGCCACTGCTGAATTTTGGCAAAAAGCAAATCCGTAAGCTCCTTGGCTGATCAGCAGCACGGAAAAAGGGGTTTCCTCGCTCCAGGAGCCTCCTGTTTCATTCATGTTATGAGATTTAAATGATAATTTCAATTTCATAATCAGCAAGCCAAAGTTTGACGGCTTCGTAAAAAGTCCAATATCTGCGTTAGGCGCGATTCCTCAGAATTTCACGTACGGCTAAGTACGCTGCATTCTTCGGCAGATGCGCAAGCCTTGATCTTGAACTTTTTACAAAGCCTTCTAAAAGCGACTTTTTACGAGTTTGTAAAGTTTGATGCACTCGTAAAAGGAAAATTATTTCAATTCCCGGGGAATCACGGCCACGGGGATGGGCTCCATCTTGTGGCGGTTTTTACGGTTAAATTCCCGGAAAATATCCAATACCTGCTTTCTTCGTCCGGACAGGGCTGTCTCATCACCGCTGTTTTCTATAAATTTCATGGCCCATTCCAGCTCGTCATAAGTTGCTCCGATCTGTTCTTCGTCGCTTCGGCTGTCAGGCCACAAACCGTCGGTGGGCAAAGCTTCCAGAATTTCGGAAATCACGCCAAGGCTGCGGCCCAGGGCGTAAACCTCGGTTTTCATAAGATCGGCAATGGGGGAGACATCCACACCGCCGTCGCCGAACTTGGTGAAAAAACCAACCCCGAAATCTTCCACCTTGTTGCCCGTGCCCGCAACCAAAAGACGGTGATGGGTGGCAAAGGCGTAAAGAGCTGTCATGCGGATCCGGGCCCGGGTGTTGGCCATGGTCAGACTGTCCTGGATGTCTGCAGGAAAACTTTTTTCAAATGCTTCCAGCACGGCAGTGAGTTCTGCTGTATGCCCGGTGATGTTGTCAAAATTATCCTTCAGCCAGGACACATGTTCTGCCGCAAGGCTTTTCTGGTCTGCCGCCTGCCGGATCGGCATGTTAACAGCCATTACCGATAGTTTGGTCTTTGCACACAAGGTGGAGGTAACTGCTGAATCAATGCCGCCGGAGATCCCCACCACAAATCCGTTTACTCCTGCATCTTCGGCATACTGCCGCAGCCAGCCGACAATATAATCAATCACCTTCTGCGTCTTCATTAAAACCTCTTTTATTAGTCAGAACAGCTTTTTACGAATACATCAATATGAAACCATCATCAACTGACCTCCGGCAAGAAGTCCTCCCGCACAGGGGAAAAAACCTCCACTGCAATGCAGTCATCAATGACGTCCGCCCAGTGGGAAACGTTGCCGGCAATACACCAGCAGTCGCCCGGGCCGGCGTCAAAGACCTCATCTCCTGCATGCAGCCTAAGACGGCCTGTAACCACATACCCGGTCTGCTCGTGTGGATGGCTGTGTTCCGGAAGCCGGCTGCCTTTGCTAAGCCGGTATTCCGCCATCAGGGTCCTTTCCCCGTAGACCCTGGTTCTGAGCTCGATGCCGGCCATGAGCTCACGGTATTCGGCCTGATCCTGCCTGGAAAACATATGCGCCTCCCTGTCCTCACATCAGCGACATCAGTGATTCCCATCTCTCCGGCTCGCTGCTTGCTGGCAAACCCCTGCTTTTGAGTATGGAAACTGTTTTTTCATCGTTAAACCTTGATGGACTCGTAAAAAGTCAAATATCTGAGTTACGCGCGATTCCTCAAAATTTCACGTATGGCTAAGTACGCTGCATTTTTCGGAATCGCGCAAGCCTTGATCTTG
>JAABTZ010000531.1 GCA_011389605.1 Desulfobacteraceae bacterium | reverse complement strand
TTTTTTCGGGTATCGAAAATGTTGCCATAGGAGATACAATCTGTGACAGTGAACGGCCCTGTGCGCTGCCGCGTGTACACGTTGATGAGCCCACCATATCCATGGTTTTTGCTCCCAGTGATTCGCCGTTTTCCGGCAAGGAGGGCAAATATGTACAGTCTGCAAAGATCCGGGAAAGGCTTGTAAAGGAAACTTTGCTAAACGTGGCCATTGAGGTTGAAGACACGGGAGACCGGGACAGGTTTGTGGTCAAGGGCCGGGGGGAGTTTCAGCTGGCTATTTTGATTGAAACCATGCGCCGGGAGGGCTTTGAGTTCTGCGTTGGCCGGCCCGAGGTGATATATAAACACGAAAACGGGAAAATCCTGGAGCCCGTAGAGCATCTCTATATTGACTGCAGTGAATCCTGCCTCGGATTGGTGACGGAAAAGCTTTCAGCCCGCAAGGGCAGGATGACCCATCTTGTCCACAGCGGAACCGGGCAGGTCAGAATGGAATTTTCCGTACCGTCCAGGGCGCTGATCGGTTACAGGGATACATTTCTTACCGATACCCGGGGCACCGGAATCATGAATTCAAGTTTTGACGGATGGGAACCTTTTCGGGGAGAATTTCCCACCCGCCTTACCGGCTCACTTGTTGCCGACCGTCAGGGAACAGCGGTTACTTATGCCCTTTTTCACCTGGAGCCAAGGGGCGTGCTTTTTATCTCCCCGGGCGAGGCCTTTTACGAAGGCATGGTCATAGGCGAACACAGCAGGGAAGTGGATGTAAATGTCAATCCCTGCAAGGAGAAAAAACTGACAAACATGCGTGCATCCGGCAAGGATGACGCCCTGGTGCTTTCCCCTGTCAAACCCATGACCATTGAACGGGCCATAGATTTTCTCCGCTCCGATGAGCTGGTTGAAATCACGCCAAAATCGGTTCGGATCCGAAAGGCTGTACTTGCAGCGCACCAGCGGCGTCAGCGCCTTTGCCGGTCAGCGTGAGCCAGGCTATTGCCTTAGTCGAGTTTTTCGAAAAAGTCTTTTTCTGAAGCGCATTTTGGGCAGACCCAGTCGTCGGGAAGATCTTCAAAAGCAGTTCCTGCCGGAATATTGTTTTCCGGATCTCCTTCCGCCGGGTCATACACGTAGACGCACGGACATTCATATTTATCCATTCAGGGTTATTCCTTTCTTTTTTATACTCAGGGTTCTCTGCTGGTCAGCGGTGTGTGGTCACCAGCTTCAGGGCCAGGGCGGCAAACACCGTGCCTGCCACCCGGTTTAATGCGATCTGCGCTTTTGGAGATTTGGCGAACCATTGCCCGATTGCCCCTGCCATAAGGGCTATTGCGCCGAAAATAAATATTGTTGCCAGAATGAATATGGCACCCAGCAAAAGGATCTGCGTGCTTACCGGACCCCTTGCCGGATCTGCAAACTGGGGCAGAAATGCCAGAAAAAATATGGATACCTTGGGATTGGTCAGGTTCATAATCACCCCCCGGCCATACAACTGCCTTTTTCCCAGTTTGGGCTGCTGATTGGTTTCTGTTCCAGATGCCCCGGCCCTGAAGCTCATATATGCAAGATAAAGCAGATAGGCGGCACCTGCAAGTTTTAATGCAGTAAAGGCAAGAGCAGATGTTTTGAAAATAACTGCCACGCCAAGGGCAACAGCTATGGTGTGGACCACCAGGCCGGTGCTCAGCCCCAGGGTCACAAATACCCCTGACCATTTTCCATGCAGGGCAGATTGTGCCAGTACAAAGATATTGTCAGGGCCGGGTGCAAGGGCAAGGATTACCGACGCGGAAAAAAAGGTTATCAGGGTTTCCGGGGGGAGCATCATTGGGTGTTTTTTCCTTTGATTGAACTTTTTACGAAGCCGTCAAAGTTGATGGACTCGTAAAAAGTCTGATTTCAGATGGGGCCGTAAAAGTTCAAGATCAAGGCTTGCGCGATTTTGAAGAATGCAGCGTTAGCCGTACGTGAAATTCTGAGAAATCGCGCGTAACGCAGATATTGGACTTTTTACGGTTCCATCAAAGTTTTTTAATCAACTGGTTGGCCGCAGTCAGCAGGGGATCCCACACCGGGCTGAATGGCGGGGCATAGGGCAGATCCGTCTGACCGAAGTCCTCCACGGTCATTCGGGCGTGCAGGGCCACGGCAGGGGCCTTGATTCTGTGGGCCACCCCTTCCCTGCCGACCATCTGGGCACCCAGAAGCCGGCCCGAGGCCTTGTCTGCCACCAGGTGAACCCAGATGTCTGTGGAGCCTGGATGGGCATGGGCCCGGGATCTTGATTTTATGGTTACCGAGGCCGGGTCAAACCCGGCAGCTTCTGCTTGCCTGACGCTAAGTCCGGTTCTGGCCACTTCCAGTTCAAATGTTTTAAACACAGCTGATCCGGCAATTCCACGCAGCTCAACCCGTTTGCCGCATACATTGTCGGCCGCGGCCCAACCGGCACGATTGG
>JAABTZ010000530.1 GCA_011389605.1 Desulfobacteraceae bacterium | reverse complement strand
ATATGGCAGCTGCCCATTACCTCTGAGTATTTAATGCAGCAGATGATCGACAAGGTATGAATATGGGTGTAACCTTTCAATTAAACGGCAGGCAGGCGAGCTCGGCCGCTCCGGTGAGCAGTCGTCTGGTGGATATTTTGCGGGATGAGTTCGGTCTGACAGGCACCAATGTTGGGTGCGGTGAAGGCGAATGCGGAGCGTGCACCGTCCTGGTCGACGGCCGGCCTGTGCTGTCGTGCATCATGGCCCTGGGCTCGGTTCACCAAAGGCAGGTCACCACCATCGAAGGCCTCTGGCATACGCCCGGTTTTGAAATCCTTTGCCGGGCCTTTAATGAGGCAGGTGCAGTGCAGTGCGGTTTCTGCACCCCGGCAATGATTGTTTCCGCCTATGCCCTGCTGCGTGATGACCCTGATGCAGACGAGCAAAAAATCCGTGAAGCCATGGCCGGCAACCTGTGCCGCTGCACCGGCTACGGCATGATACTTGATGCCATTTTGATGGCTGCAAAGGAAAGAAAAAGGATCGGCAAATGGGAAAAACCATAAAAACGCACCCTTTATCCATAGATGAGGCCCTGGCTGCCCGGGACGCCGGGGCCGTGATCTATGCCGGGGGAACGGATCTGATGATAGGGCGGGATTTGCATGCACACGCAGGCAGGCCGCCTGAAATGATTTTTCTTAATGCCGTTTCTAAACTAAATGAAATCAGCAGTAAAAACAACAAGATTTGCATCGGTGCCATGGCATCCATGGCCGAAGTGGCTGCTCATCCTTATGTGCCTGAAGTTCTGCGCCAGGCCTGCCAAAGCGTGGGTTCTCCTGCCCTGCGAAACCAGGCCACCATTGGCGGCAATATCTGCACTGCCTCCCCGGCCGGCGACAGCCTGTGTGCTTTGTATTTGTGTGGTGCCGAAGTGGAGCTTAGGTCCTGTAAAAATAAGCGATGCCTTCCCATTGGCGATTTTATCCGCGGGCCCGGTAAGACTGCCCTGAAAGACGATGAAATTCTGACCGCCGTTTATCTGCCGTCCTGGAATCCGGATATATCTGCATACCGCAAAGTCACCCCCCGGATGGTCAACACCATTGCCAGATTGTCCATGGCCGCTGCCCTGTGGGTGGATCACGGCATTATCAGCCGGGCAGGCATCAGCCTTGGGGCTGTCGGCCCCACGGTGATACGCTGCCGGGAGCTGGAAGCAGCCCTTACAAAAACAGCACTGGCAAAGGCGGTTGAAAATGCACAGAGATTTGCAGAAATGGCAAAAAGCGCCATCTGCCCCATTGACGATCACCGGTCCAGTGCGCAATATCGTCGGAATGTGGCTGCAAACCTGGTGTATGATTTTTTGCAGCGCGCCGGCAGCCCGATAAAGCAGGAAGTTCCGGGCGGGTAAAAAAGAAGGAAAAACCCTTGAAATCTATGAAAAGCACATGGCAGATTGGTGCTTTTACACTGGCGGCAATACTGCTGGCAGGAGTTGCTATAGCTGATTGGGTGCCTGGGCCGCCCGCCCCGGTTTTGATCTCCGGCAGCGAGCAGCAATATGACCTGGCCGGCCGTGTGGAAATCCTAAAAGACCCGGATCATCTCTGGTCTGTTGAGCAGGTGACTTCCGGGCCTGTGTCCCGGCGTTTTTCCCCGGCAGGACCAAAGGTGCCGCATCTTGGTTTGAGCGATGCTGTGGTCTGGGTTCGGTTTACGGTTAAAGGGCCTCTGCCCGATGGATGGGTGCTGTACGTGGGCTGGCCCTATCTGGCATCGGTCAGGTTCCGGGAACTGCGGCAGAATGCCGGTGAAATGGTGCTGGGCCGCAGTCCGGGGGACCGGACATTTGAGGCCTGGGCTTTTGCTGACAAGCAGCAGGCTTCGTGGACCGTCTATGCCCGTTTTGTCAGCCAGGGCATGCTTACACTTCCCATGAAACTGTATACGGATACCGCCTTTCTTTCCTACCAGCGGATGCGCAGCATGGCATACGGCTTGTATTACGGCATCATCGCCGCCATGGCCCTGTATAACCTGTTTCTGTTTTTCTCCCTCCAGGACCGGGCATACCTGTATTATGTTTGTTATACTTGTTCTTTGCTGCTTTATTTTTTCGCTTTAAACGGGCTGACCCTGGAATACCTGTTTGCCGGCAGGCGGGCTTTGGACACCCGGTTTACCTTCTTTTTTCTTTCCCTGATATTTGTCACAGCAGGGCTTTTTACCCGCAGGTTTCTGGCCACCGGAAAAAATGCGCCATGGATTGACCGCAGCCTTTTTATTGTGATTGTTCTGGGCGGCCTGCTGTCGGTTTTATCTTTTTTTATGGATTTTTCAGTGCTGTCGGCCACGTTTAGTGTAATGGGAACTATATCCCCGTTTGTGCTGATCACCGCAGCGGTTGTGATCTGGCGCCGGGGGTTTGCACCGGCCCGTTATTATCTTCTGGCCTGGAGCATTTATGCCGCAGGCACCC
>JAABTZ010000529.1 GCA_011389605.1 Desulfobacteraceae bacterium | reverse complement strand
TCGCCTCCTGTGTAGCCGACACGGGTTGCAATCACGCCGTCGATGCTCCCGAACCGGGAGTCCGCACCCCAGAATCACCCCAGGGCAAAAGTGGCGGTCTCGGTCGCCGCCGGCGCCATCCGGTCGATGAAGGGGATATCCTCCGAAGGTATATGGAGTTTTTCCGCAAACGCGTTTGTTCTGTTCTCCTTTATCACAAAAAGCCAGGCCGCCAAGACAAGTGTTGCCAAAAGACCGAAGAAACAATATGATTTTATTTTCAAGATCATTTCTACGCTCCGGTGAAAAGTATCCTGCATATGTTCTTTTTATGCCTCAGTGTAAGATTAAATGTAAGAATCGTCTCGCCATTTTTCAAATGAGCGAAATGGGGCAGCAGGCCCAAAGACTCCTGCCATGGTGGGCCGACCAAGCCGGACAATTTGTCTGAAAGTTGCTTGATGGGAGGAAAATAATGATTAATGAAGCCTTTCTTGCGCCCTGCGGACTCTACTGCGGGGTCTGCGGCGTCTATTACGCCACCCGGGACGACAATTCCAAATTTCTCGAAAAACTTCTCCATTTCTACCAGTCCACGGTTTCCGGAATCGATCACCTGACCATTGAGGACCTTAAGTGCCGGGGCTGCCTATCCGATCAGATCTCGTTTTTCTGTCGGGTTTGTGCGATAAAGGAATGCACACGGGAAAAGGACATTGCCGGCTGTCACCAGTGTAGAGAGTTTCCCTGTACGCAGATTAAAAATTTTCCGGTGCCTGTGGGAAAGAAAGTTATCCTTCGTGCGATTCCCTATTGGCGGGATCACGGCACAGAGCAATGGGTGGCCGAGGAGGAGCTTCGATATGCCTGCCCTTCCTGCGGGCATCAACTTTTCCGCGGGGCGAAGCGCTGCAACAAGTGCAGGCAGACCGTGGATCTCGACTGACGCCAATGGAGCAATCGATGAGAAGAAAAAGACAAAAAAACAGGAGACTTGAATGGTTGATCAATCGGATATCATCAAAGCGGCCCATGACTGCGGATTTGAAGACATCGGTTTTACCACGGCCGCGCCTTTTGAATCGCACAAAAAGCAGCTGCTTGAAATGAAAGAGAAGTATGAATGGGCGGAGACCGCCGGTCTTTCGCTGCTTCACGGCACGGATCCGAAAACCATTATGCCGGAAGCCAAAACCATCATAGTCCTGACGGAGGTTTATTTCAGGCAGTCCTTTCCGCGCTTCATGGAAGGCCATTTCGGGCGCTGCTACCTGGATGACGACCGGGTGACAAAGGACGGGCTCTATCAGCGGATCAAGGCATTCCGGTCGTATCTCGGCAAACATGGCATCAACTCAAAAGTCCCCTTCAACCTCCCTCACCGGGTGGCCGCGGCCCGGGCCGGAATGGGCACATTCGGGAAAAACTGCCTGTTCTATTCCAACAAGACGGCCAGGGGCGGCTCATGGACCCTGCCCATAGCCGTTGTCATTGACAGGCGCTTGAGCCAGGAAAGCCTACCCTGGAGATCGGCTGCCCGGATTGGTGCCGGAACGCCTGCATTGCCGCATGCCCCACACGGGCTTTGAAAGGAAACGGCCGGATCGACCCACGCAGATGCATATCCTATCTGACCTATTTCGGGGAGGGGCTCACGCCCCTGGAACTGCGGGAGCCCATGGGCATGTTCGTCTATGGATGCGACCGCTGCCAGAATGTGTGTCCCAGGAATCAGCCCTGGCTGGCAAAGGAGCTCCCCGTGAATGAAAAGGTGGCTGAGAAGCAGGAGAATTTTCTGCTGCCGCGCCTTCTTCACATGGACCGCGAATACTTTGAGGCCAATGTGTGGCCGCATATGTTTTACATGTCATCCAAGGACATCTGGCGCTGGCAGATGAATGTGGCCCGAGTGATGGGAAACAGCCGCGATCCCCAATACAGACCGGAACTGGCGCGAGCCTATGTAGAAAACACGGATGAAAGGGTGCGCGCCATGGCCGTCTGGGCCGTCAACCAAATCGGCGGCTCCGAGGCCGTAGGCTGTTTGAAGGGGACTGCGGATGAAAGGAGCCAGCTAGTAAAAGCAGAGCTTCAGAAGGCGGAAGAATCCGGATCCAGATGATCGACAGTTCGAGAAAACGGCTTGCGGTCTATGGCAAGAAGTGCTGGACAGCGGAATCAGCCGGTCCAAAATCGTTGCTCAGTCCAGAGGTTCCTGCTTGCGGCGCACTTCCATCCCTTGAATCCAACCGCATGCGGGACACGAGGTGATTACTACTGAGAACCCCTCGTCGCCAACCACTTCTTGCTGTAAGTATTCGGATGGATTTCCGCAATCAGGGCAAAGTGGGTATTCAGCCGGCTTATTTACCACCAGGTTTCCTTTTTCAAAATTTGTGCACTATCTTTCAATGTGTTTCTTTGACGGCGTTAAATCGGTTCCCCGCATATATCGCAGAAAAAAATCTTGTCTTTCTCCTCCGCATCTTTCC
>JAABTZ010000528.1 GCA_011389605.1 Desulfobacteraceae bacterium | reverse complement strand
AAATCCAACTACGCGATCACGGGCCTGTATTTTTATGACAATGACGTGGTCAAGATTGCAAAACAGATCAAACCTTCGGCCCGCGGGGAACTTGAGATCACGGATGTGAACGCGGCCTATCTGGCCCAGGGTCAGCTGTCCGTGGAACTGTTTTCCCGGGGCACGGCCTGGCTGGATACCGGAACCCACGAATCCCTTCTGGATGCAGCCATTTTCATCAAGGTCATGGAAGACCGGCAAGGGTTGAAAGTTGCCTGCCCGGAAGAAATCGCCTATCGCATGAAGCGCATCACAGCAGAACAACTGGAAAAAACGGCCTCACCCATGAAGAAAAACGGCTATGGCCAATACCTGACCGATCTTTTGAGAAAAAAACAATGATGTATACCCCATCGGCCATACCGGATGTGGTCCTCATGGAACCCGAGGTTTTCGGGGATCATCGAGGGTTTTTTATGGAAACCTTCCGGCAGGACGCGTTTGATAAAAACGTGGTTTCCGCCCGTTTTGTCCAGGACAACCACAGCAGCTCCGTTCAGGGCACCTTAAGGGGACTTCACTACCAGATCAGACACCCCCAGGGCAAACTGGTCCGGGTGATTTCCGGCACTGTGTTTGATGTGGCAGTAGACTTAAGAAAATCCTCCCCTTTTTTTGGAAAATGGTGCGGTGCCACCTTGTCGGCGGAAAACAAAACCATGCTCTGGATACCCCCGGGATTTGCCCACGGCTTTTATGTGCTGAGCCCGGAAGCGGATTTCATTTATAAATGCACGGACTATTATGCACCGGATCATGAACGCAGCCTTTTATGGGACGATCCATCCGTTGCAGTTCAATGGCCTATTATACCGGGATCATCCCCGCTTCTGTCCCAAAAGGACAAACACGGCCTGCTTCTGGAAACAGCAGAGGTGTTTGCATGAAAGTGCTTGTTCTGGGCGCCGGTGGCCAGCTGGGATGGGAGCTGCAGCGTACCTACCCGCCCGACGTCACCCTGGTGTTTTGCGATGTGCCTGAAGTTGATTTTTTCAGCTCAGACAGCATTTTCAAATGCATCACAGCCACCCGGCCGGACTGCATCATCAATGCCGCCGCCTATACCGACGTTGACAAAGCGGAGCAGGAACCGGCTGCAGCAGACAGAATAAACCATGCAGCAGTTCTGGAAATAGCCCGATTATGCCGGCAGCACCACATTTTTATGGTCCATATTTCCACTGACTTTGTTTTCAGCGGCCGCCACTTCAAACCCTACCATCCCAATGACACACCTGATCCGGAATCGGTATACGGCAAAACAAAGTTGGCAGGGGAACAGGCTGTTCGAAAAAACCTGGACGAATTTTTGATCATCAGGACGGCCGGGCTCTATTCCTCCCACGGCAGTAATTTTGTTAAAACCATGCTCAGGCTCATGCAGGGAAAACCGGAAATCAAAGTGATTGACGACCAGATCGGCACCCCTACCTGGGCCCATGGCCTGGCCCGGGCCGTCTGGACAGCCATGGATAAAAACATACAGGGCATATTCCATTGGACTGATGCCGGGGTGGCATCCTGGTATGATTTTGCTGTGGCCATTCAGGAAGTGGGCATCCGGGCAAAGCTCCTTGAAAAAACTATTCCCATTGTGCCGGTTTCATCGTCTCAATATCCAACACCGGCCAAAAGACCAATGTACAGTGTATTGGACAAATCATCCTTTTGGCAGAAACTGGGGATGACGCCGGTGTGCTGGCGGGTGCAACTTAGGTCCATGGTGAAAGAATTGTCTGCATCGAGAATTTGCTAAATTAGCGGGTGTCTATTGGAACCCAATAATTCGGTATCGGCAAGCCGATGGGAAAAACAGAAGGTAGCAAAGAGAGCGATGTGATCTTTCACCTGGCATTCGGCCGGCCCGTGACCCTTGCCAGGCCGTTCAACACCTATGGCCCCCGCCAGAGCGCCCGGGCTGTGATCCCCACCATCATCACCCAGATTGCGGCCGGCAAAAAACAGATCCGGCCGGGGGATGTGTCCCCGACCCGGGATTTCAATTATGTTCTGGACAACTGCCGCGGATTTGTGGCCCTGGCCGAATCGGACAACACAGCCACCCAACTGTGAACATCACTGTGGATCCGTCCGTCTTGGGCCGGACTGCCCAAGACACCGCATACCGCCCGACCATCCTGACAAACAAAGGTCTGATCCCCCCAACATCTAATCCAACCCCCTTCACGAAAGGATTTACACTGAGAGTTGCAGATAGAAAAAGAGTAATGATAACCGGCGGCGCTGGATTTTTAGGTTCTCATTTATGTGAACGACTTTTGAAAGAAGGTTGTGACGTTTTATGCATAGACAATTTTTACAGTGGCACTAAAGACAATGTAGCACACCTTTTAACGAACCCTCTTTTTGAACTGATGCGCCATGATGTGACTTTCCCTCTTTATGTGGAAGTGGATGAAATTTACAATCTG
>JAABTZ010000527.1 GCA_011389605.1 Desulfobacteraceae bacterium | reverse complement strand
ACGCTGCATTCTTCAAAATCGCGCAAGCCTTGATCTTGAACTTTTTACAAAGCCGTCTAAAAGCGACTTTTTACGAGAGCATCATCTTTAGTTTCCGGCTGGTTTTCAATGCTTTTGTCCATACAGCCCTTGCAGTCCGGCTGTTTTTTCTCAATTCCATGCCGGTGGCTGGCAAATCCTTTAACCCAGTTGGTATCGGTCCTGGGGCAGAATTCAATATAATCTATAAAAGCCACCATCCTGTCGACTGCCGCCCGGTCCATGGCATGTTCCATTCGGCAGGCATTGTCCTCGGCTCTGTCCGGATCAAGCTGAAGCACGTGGATGAGAAAATTTTTAATCACCTTGTGGCGGCGATTTATTTCTCCGGCAACAGCTGCTCCTTTCTTAGTCAGGGTAATAAAACTGTATGGTTCATAATTTATCAGCCCTTTTCCTGCAAGGCTTTTGAGCGCACCGGTTACCGAACCCCTGAGCACTCCCCGCATTTCGGCAATATCCTTTACCCGGGCAACCTTGTGGGTTTTTTCCAGTTCCAGGATTGTTTCCAGATAATCCTCGAGGTTTTCAGATAAATCGATTCCTGTCATGGTGCCTCCTTGCTGAGTGTATCCCGGGGTATCTATAACCGATTTTTAAACAACAGGCAAACAAAAGCAAAAAAAAAGAGAAAATATATCCGGCCCGGAAAAAAGTTTGGGCTGCCAAATAAATACGGATTGGCTCCAAGGCAGCAATTAAGGCAAATCAATGGCCGGGCTCTGATTGGCACAAAGGGGCTGAGGGGGATACAAGCCGGGTCATGAAAAAATCAAAGAGCGATTCCCTCCAGTACCGGATCTGGGATGCGATTTCACTTCCCGTTGTTTGCTGCTGGGTGTCGCTTACGAATTTGAATAAAAAGTTTCTGGTTTGAAATCTTGTTGCTGTCTGGACTATGGCTGCACCTTCCATGTCTGAGAGATGGGCTATGCGTGAAATTTTTTCCCGCTCTTCAGGATCGATCACGGGCTCATCCCGGCTTGCCAGGCTCACCGGGCAAAAGCCTTCAATTACATCAGGCCGGTGGCAGAAAGGCTTGCCGGTCTTAAAGTGCAGGCGGTCGATTTCCAGTGCCTGGCTGATATGGTAGATGCCGCCAAGGTTGATTTCCCTGCTGTTTGCCCCGGCCGCGCCAAGATTGACAATGCAGGCCGGCTCCAGGGCAGTGCAGAGCCATGCACATGCTGCGGCCGCATTGGTTTTGCCCATCCCGGAAATCACCAGCACGAGGTTGTCCCCGTGATAAACCGGAAAAGGCTCCTTGACAAACCGGTGCCATTTAATTTTCTCCACAAAAGGTTTTGCCTCAATATAAGTGGCCATTATCAGGCCGGTATTTTTTTTATCCTGCATCTTTTATGCTCTCGTAAAGGTCGGTTTTCAGATGGTGCCGTAAAAAGTCCAGGATCAATGCTTGCGCGATTGCCGAAGAATGCAGCGTACTTAGCCGTACGTGAAATTCTTAATAAATCGCGCGTAACGCAGATATTGGACTTTTATCGGTGCCATTATCTTCAGGTGATTCCGTATTTCTCCAGCTTGTTATACAGCGTGCGCCGGGTAATGCCCAGCAGGCGGGCTGCCTCGCTTTTATTGCCGCCGGTCTTTTCAATAGCGCCGGCAATGGCCGATTTTTCAATTTCATCAAGAGACCCGGCTGTATCATGGCTGCTTTGTATTTTTTCATTATTTTTTTGAGGCTCTCCGGTGGTGCCGGAAATATTTAAGGGCAGGTCCTTTTCCGTGATGTATTCGCCGGGTGAAAGAATCACGGCCCTTTCCACAGCGTTTTCAAGCTCACGAACATTTCCGGGCCAGGCGTATTTCAGCAGCCGGTCCATGGCCTGGGGGGTAAATCCCTTGATTTTTTTCCGGTTGCGTTCGGCATACCGGGTGACAAAATGCTGGGCCAGGACAGGAATATCACTGGTGCGCTCCTTTAAAGGCGGCACTTCTATATTGACCACGTTTAAACGATAAAACAGATCCTCACGAAAAGCTTCCTCAGCAACCATTTTTGACAAATCCTTGTTTGTTGCCGCAATAATCCGTACATCGACGGCTATGGGCGTGTCTCCGCCCACCCTCTGGATTTCACCCTCCTGAAGTACCCGCAGAAGTTTTGCCTGCATGGGCATTGACATTTCGCCCACTTCGTCCAGGAAAACAGTGCCCTTGTCAGCTTTGACAAACAGGCCGTCGCGCCTCCGGTCCGCACCGGTAAAAGCGCCTTTTTCATGTCCGAATAACTCGGATTCCAGCAGAGATTGGCTTAAAGCCGCACAGTTGACAGCCACCAGGTGGCTTTGGGCCCTGTGGCTGTGCGCATGAATTGCCCGTGCTATAAGTTCCTTTCCCGTGCCGCTGCCACCCGTTATCAGCACCGTTGCCTCTGAAGGTGCTATGGCTGCCACCATGTCCAGAAGCCCTTT
>JAABTZ010000526.1 GCA_011389605.1 Desulfobacteraceae bacterium | reverse complement strand
ACAGTGTGGGGCACTGCTATCGATGCTCAACCGTTGTTGAGCCCAATTTGTCCAAACAATGGTTTGTCCGGACCGGTCCCCTTGCCAAAGCTGCTGTTGATGCGGTCAAAATGGAAGACACCCGCATTGTTCCTGAAAAATGGAAAAACGATTATTTTGTATGGATGGAAAACATCAGGGACTGGTGCATTTCCCGACAGATCTGGTGGGGCCATCAGATTCCGGCATGGACTTGTCAGGACTGCGAAAAACTTATAGTTTCCATGAAGGATCCAACCAAATGCCCCCATTGCTCGGGCTCTGACCTTTTGCAGGACCCCGACGTGCTTGATACCTGGTTTTCCTCGGCTCTCTGGCCCTTTTCCACCATGGGGTGGCCTGAAAAAACCCCTCTGCTGGAAAAATTCTATCCCACTTCCGTGCTGGTAACCGGATTTGACATTCTGTTTTTCTGGGTGGCACGCATGATGATGATGGGACTTCAGTTCATGAAACAGGTACCGTTTCTCGACGTCTATGTCCATGCCCTGGTGCGGGATGAAGAGGGCAAGAAGATGAGCAAATCCACGGGCAACGTTATTGACCCCATCACTGTGATTGAAACTTACGGCACAGACGCCCTGCGTTTCACCCTGGCCGCCTTTGCCGCCCAGGGAAGGGATATAAAGCTTTCTGAAAAAAGAATCGAAGGCTACAGGCATTTTATAAACAAGCTCTGGAACGCGGCCCGTTTTTCCCTTATGCACCTGGATCAGGCCTATCCGGATTATAAACGCTCGGATTTGTCCCTGGCAGACAGATGGATTTTATCAAGGCTGGGGCGCACAACAGAATCAGTAAAAAACGCCCTGGACAATTATTATTTCAATGAAGGGGCCAATGAACTCTACAGGTTTGTATGGCACGAGTTCTGCGACTGGTATCTTGAGGCTGCCAAGCCCGCTCTTTACGGAAACCTTGGACCGGAAACCCGGGAGGCTTCAATGGCTGTTTTGTGGCGGGTTCTCCATGACGTGCTCATTTTGCTCCATCCGTTTACTCCCTTTGTAACCGAGGAGATCTGGCATCTTCTGCCGGGAACCTCGGATTCGATAATGCGCGCAAGCTTTCCCGGCCAGGACCCTGAGTATCCCGGAACAGAACATGATCCTGAAGCCGAGTTGGGAATGGATCAGATAATGGCCGTCATTACGGCGGTTCGAAACATCCGCGGCGAGATGAATATTGCTCCGTCAGCAGCCTTGTCCGTGCTGGTACAAACCGGGGATAAACAGATGCGGGCCAACCTCGAGGGCCATGGGGACATGATTCTGACCCTGGCCAGGCTGGCAGACCTGTCCGTGGCTGAGACTGGAGAAAAACCCAGGGGTACGGCCACGGCAATTGTCAACAATGCATCCGTATCTGTTTTTTTAGAAGGCGTGATTGACTTTTCAAAAGAGCTTGCACGGCTTGACAAGGAGATTGCCAAACTTGAAAAAGAAATCAATGGCCTTGACAAAAAACTGCAGAACCAGGGCTTTTTATCCAAGGCGCCCGGGAAGGTTGTCGGCCAGGTAAGGGATCAGCATGATGAAGCAATTGAAAAAATTGAAAAACTTAAAAACAACCGTTTAAAAATCCAGGAACTCGAATCGGTAAAATCATGACCTGTCCACACCAGATACCAGTATCGCCCATAATTGATCGGATCATTGATCTGGCCATTGAAGAAGATCTGGGGCACGGAGATATAACCACCGGTGCTATGGGCCTGTCCAACAAGCATGGCAAGGCTCGGATCACGGCAAAGGAGCCCATGGTAGTTGCAGGGCTTTCAATGGTTTCAAAAGTTTATAACCGCCTGGGCAGCCCGGTTGTTTTCGAGGAAGTTTTAAAGGACGGAGACTGGATAGAACAGGCCGGGACAATAGTGGCAAAATTGTCCGGAAGCATGGAAGCCTTGCTTCTTGGTGAACGGATCGCTTTGAATTTTCTTCAAAGGTTATCTGGCATAGCGACCAATGTGCGGCTCCATTTAAATGAAATCGGACCTGTGGCAATCCGCCTTACTGATACAAGAAAAACCGTTCCGGGATGGCGTGTACTTGAAAAATACGCTGTTCGTGTGGGAGGCGCATACAACCACCGCATGGGTTTATATGACGGAGTGCTCATAAAGGACAATCATATTGCAGCCTGCGGAAGCATAACATCGGCAGTTGCTGCGGTCCGGAATCATATCTCACACCTTATCCGCATTGAAGTGGAAACCGAAACCATTGAGCAGGTGAGCGAAGCCATTGCAGCCGGCGCTGATGTCATAATGCTTGACAACATGAGTGATTTACAAATTGCCGAAGCAGTATCACTTATAGGCTCCCGGGCCGAAACCGAGGTTTCCGGCCGGATCGGGGTCCAGCGCATCCCCAGGCTGGCTCAGCTTGGCGTTAAAATTGTTTCCCTGGGCGCGCTGACCCACGGTGCCAGGTTTGTGGATCTGAGC
>JAABTZ010000525.1 GCA_011389605.1 Desulfobacteraceae bacterium | reverse complement strand
CAAACCAGTGGTAGCAATTTTTTATAATTGATGCGATCTTTTCCGGTGAAAGGGATAGGTGTTCTGCCTCGCTTCGGGATATAAGCTTTGCGTGAATCAGGTGCCGCTTGCAATTTATCATTTCTGCCCGGTGCTTCCAGCCGTGACCCGCCAACTCATAGCCCGAGTCCTGGAGAGATCTCAGTATTCTGATATCTGCTTTAGGCCATGACATTCCCGGCACTACAAGCATTGTGACCGGAAATACATTGTTTTTCTCCAGAAACCCCAGGATCTTTATAGCCTTAGGCAGAGTTTGGGGCATAACATCATGTATGGAAACCAAGGCCGAGGCTTCACGTCTGTATTTTTCCACCCGCTGACCTTTCTATTTCCGACCGTTGTCAGCGATATCTGAAAGCAGTCCGACCCATTGGCACACCGTATCGCGATTAAAGGAAACGGCTGCCTGATAGGCGCGTTCTGTCTTTTCAATCTTTTCGGAAAAGGGTTTTTTCGAAACCCGTTTAATTGCATCTGCCAGCGATTCAGTGATCTTAATCGAATAAACACCGGAAGCCAGATCCGACCAGTTTAAAATTCCGCACCTTTCAGATACCAGCACAAGCCGACGCCTCGCCATAGCTTCAAGCGCAATGGTTCCAAAGGCCTCCTCCCGCGATGGCAAAATCAGCATTTCTGAGCCGTCAATAAAGGACTTGACCTCCCTTCTGGAGACCCAACCAACATAGTCGATATTTGAAGTCGATTCAGCTATGATTGCAACTTCATTTCTTAGCGGCCCGTCACCGGCAATTGTAAAACGAATATGGGTAAGCTCCCGGGCGGCATCCAATACTGCCCTGATATTTTTTTCAGGTGCAAGCCTGCCGGCATAACAAACCGAGTTTATCTCAGATTCCGGGGCACCAAAGGACTGGCCCAGAAACGCCCTGGCAATTGGGGTTCCGATCATCTCTGCATGGATCGCCCCCTGGCGCTGTGCCTCCTGGATCATCTCCCGGCTGTTTGCCACAACGCAGGCGCTTGAAAGGAAAAAAAGCCGGTTGAGGCATTTGATGGAAATCCGGCTCACCCCTCTGGATACGGCAGTCCAGTACAGGCCAGTGAGTTTCTCGTAGCGCGTATGAAAGCCGGCGCATAAGGGAATTTTCAGATAACAGGCCATGGCCAGACCCAAAAGCCCATAGGGACCGGGAGTGGGCACAACGATAACGTCCGGGGATACTTTTTTCACCCTTTCCCAAACCCGGCTGATCCGCGGCAGATAGATCCTCTGGGTAGAATCGCCCGGTAGGGGGAAGGTCAATTCATGGGTGAAATCGCTGCCACCCGTCCCCGGGCTGACAAGCCCGGCATGCGCGACATGATCGTTTAAATGGTCCACCAGATCGGCATAGTAAGAGCCAACACCATTGCGGCTTGCAATGGCATCAGAGAAGACCATCACACGCAGCCCCCCGGAGGCATTTTTCACGGTCGGCCCGGTTCTTGGATGGTATGGAAAGAAATCCGGCATAAGTCCCGTCTGATTGTTGTTTTTAACATCGCTTTCCGGCTCCGGATACCCGAACCGGCCAAACATATCGCAAAATAGCTCAGAAATCATTTTACCTGAATTCCCCCGGGAGGCCGGATCATAGTGATGGCCGCCAAGGCTTGCCCGTGTCCCTTAAACAGAGATTCTTCTGAATGCAAAATCTATAGAAGCCTATGATACGGAAAAACCATCAAACCCTAAATTGTTGTCTTATATTTCCAAAACCAAGACAGCCTACAACCGCCGTAATGTCTTTTGTCCTCGTCAAATCGGCCTTCCTGCGAATTTGTTGATTTTGTAACTTAGCATTTATCCGGGACAGGAAAACTACATTTTTGTGAATTTCAGGAGGCGATTCAATGAAGCTCCAGGTTCGTCTTATACCATACGCCTACTGGGGTTCACCAGACAGGAATGCCGGCAATAGGGAAGTGCAAAGAAGCAATTGAAAAATCAAAAACTTGTCACGCAAATGTCAAACAGGGTGGATAGGATCAGAGGCAATGGATGATGCAAATTTATTTCCGCTCTTGTCATGCCTTTTATTCGCACCAGCGATACCAAAAAGGTATCGAAATCAAGACACTACGATGAAACCAAACCATTTAAAAGTATCTTAAAAGCTAACCGGGGAGAAACCCGGCTGGCCGGAAGGCTGATGTTGCTGCTTTTAGTCTTTTTACTGACCCTGACCGCATCCCATACCCTTGTCAGCTCCATCAAAACCATCTGGCTGTTCGGTTGGTTGCCTTTGTTGCTGGTATGGTTTTCAGATTTTAAGGATGAAGAGTTGATGGGTTTTTGAGAAGCGGGTGATCCGGGCCAACGGTGTTTTGTAGAAAAGATTAAGTTTTAAATGTTGATGAACTCGTAAAAAGTCGCTTTTAGACGGCTTTGTAAAAAGTTCAAGATCAAGGCTTGCGCGATTTTGAAGAATGCAGCGTACT
>JAABTZ010000524.1 GCA_011389605.1 Desulfobacteraceae bacterium | reverse complement strand
AATGGTGTGCCTGTGATCAATGATACCGGTCTTGCGGCGTTAACCCTGCTGGTGGCCGAGTCTGATCCAAAACAAAAAGAGACCCTGATAAAACTGATAATGAATTTGCTGTGTGAACACGAAACTTGAAGAAACTTGGATTAATACCGATTTCCAACAAAAAAATGCACCGGGTGCGACAAGAAGTCGCTTTTAATAATGTTGGGCTTGACCCAACCTGCTGTATTACCAGCAGTTTTCCATTCCGGCATGCATTACCAGTAATGGTTTTGTGTGAAGCCCGGATGACAATGAAGCCCTTGGCGTTATGCCAGGAGAGAGAGCCGTGAGGGGACCTCAACTCTGGGAGCATCAATCCAGATGGGAGCTATGAACGATGGTATGCGTAACATATGTGAACTGTTAATAAACGTCGTTATTTTTGACAGGCCAAAGATGCTGACAGGCCTGGGCCAAAAGGCAAGAGGTATGGATGGAGCGTTCCGTTGTCGCTTCACGTAATCTATGATCCCTCCGGCGGATAGACAGACGCTAACCCATTGGGTGTTAAAAGTGGAACTTGGTAAGCCCGTATTTTCCCTTCGAAAGAAGGACAGCTGATCGCAAGATTGGCTTATGGGGATGCGGGTAGAGGAACGCTGGAGAAAGCGAATGCTGATCTGTAATGGATCAGATACGGGTTCAAAATTTGCCCGACCATGAAAATGTGCAGACTTCCAGCATGGTGTTGGATCACGTGAAACGATTTGAAATGGAATAACCGTATTGGTGTGGATAGATGATATCATTTTATGATGTTGACGGCCGTATGGGCTTGAAGAATGTGTGGGACCTTATTGATTGGGACAAGCACAGGCTGATAGTATCCCGTATACAGACGCGTATCGTGAAGGCAGTTAAGAATGGATTAAAGCAAACGGCACGCGGCCTTCAACGGCTGCTGTCCAACTCGCTTTCGGCAAAGCTTATCGCCATTAAGCGGGTGATATCCAATAGTGGAAAACGAACCCCGGGTGTGGACAATCTATTAATTGATACACCCCGAAAGCGATGGGAAACGCTCAAGAATCTTAATCTTCCCGAATATAAGGCAAAACCGCTGAAACGCATTTACATCCCGAAAAAGAATGGTAAGAAACGACCATTAGGCATACCGGCCATGCATGACCGGGTGGAACAGGCCCTTGATTTACTGGGACTTGATCCGGTATCTGAAACCACTGCTGATCATCATTCCTATGGATTCAGGAAAGTGCGTTCGGCTCAGGATGCCATGGGAGCTATTTATAATGCGCTGAGACGGAAAGGTAGTGCTGACTGGATTTTAGAGGCAGATATCAAAGGCTGTTTTGATCATATTGACCACAAATGGTTGAATGAGAACATCCCGATGAACAAGAAGAAATTAAAACAATGGCTCAAGTGCGGTTACCTTGAGAAGCATATGTTTAATTCGACAAATGAAGGGACTCCACAGGGGGGGATAATTTCACCGACACTTGCCAATATGGCACTCGACGGTATTCAGGATCTCCTTGCAGATAACTTCAGGAAAACTGATAAGATTCATTTTGTCAGGTACGCGGATGATTTCATTATAACGGGCCGTTCCCCGGAACTGCTTGAAACCTGTGTCAAACCTTTGATTGAAGGATTCCTTAAAATCAGGGGCCTTGAATTGTCAGAAGAAAAAACCATGATCACACATATTGATGATGGCTTTGATTTTCTTGGCTTTAATGTCAGGAAATATAAAGGCAAACTTCTGATAAAGCCGTCTAAATCCAGCATCAAAAACATTAAAGCAAAAGTCAGAGACTATCTGAATGCCAACAAGACCAGGCGAACCGACGTTGTAATTGCCAAACTGAATACCATCATACGCGGTTGGGCAAATTATTATAAACATGTCGTCAGTCGGAAAGTATTCGGGGACCTTGACCATGCATTTTGGCAAATGACATGGAAATGGGCCAGGAGAAGGCATCCAAAAAAGTACAAAGGATGGGTTAAAGGCAAATATTACCGAAGGATCAAAGGTCGAGACTGGCGATTCATGGAAAAAGGTAATCCTCAACCCCTGATTTTATTAGGCCCGACCTGGCTCATCAGGCATATAAAGGTTAAAGCACAGGTCAATCCATATGATCCTGTATGGGAGGACTATCTCAAAGCTCGTTGGAAACGAAAACAACTGTCGGGTGTGGCCACGCGCCTTATCAATGCTTGAGCCGGATGAGGTGAAAGTCTCATGTCCGGTTCTTAGGGGGCTTGGGGCTGGCAACAGCCCCCGGCCACCCGACACGAGCCGGTGATTTTGATAATTCTGCTCAATGATAATTATCCCATGGAAAAATATTTCCAGGGTCATTTATTTATGGATACCATTAGAATTCAAAACCTGATATGGTCGATTTGTTTAGAAATGATGGTTGCAAGATACTTGGGTTTTTAGCCTCCAGACTTCCAGGGAAAATTATGAAATAGATT
>JAABTZ010000523.1 GCA_011389605.1 Desulfobacteraceae bacterium | reverse complement strand
GCATTCCCGCTCATCAAGGCATTAAAAGAACCAATCAAGGTTCCCATTCACCTGCACAGCCACTTTACATCAGGAATGGCGCCTTTGACCCATCTGAAGGCCATCGAGGCGGGAGTCGATATCATTGATACCTGCATGACCCCTTATGCCTACCGCACATCGCATCCGGCAATAGAGCCCCTGGTCATGTCGCTTATTGGCACCATCCGGGATACCGGCTTTGACATCCAGGCCCTGGCGGCCATAAACGAAAAGCTTGAAAAAGATATCCTGCCCAAGTACAAGCACCTGCTCGATGACTCCAAGGTTTCAGTCATTGATATCAACGTGCTTCTCCACCAGACCCCGGGAGGCATGCTTTCAAACCTTGTCAATCAGCTGCGGGAAATGGATGCTCTGGACCGCATTGACGAGGTATACAAGATGCTGCCCAAGGTCAGAAAAGACCTGGGCCAGGTCCCTCTTGTCACGCCCACCAGCCAGATTGTAGGCATTCAGACGGTAAATAATGTGCTTTTTGACGATGAAAATGAAAGCTACAAGATGATTACTTCCCAGGTAAAGGACCTTTGCTATGGCCTGTACGGCAAGACGCCTGCAGGGGTCAACCCGGAAGTCCAGAAAAAGGCGCTTAAAGGATATCCCAGGGGAGAAGAACCTATTGAATGCAGGCCTGCTGAAATCCTTGAACCGGAGCTGGAGAAAGCAAAAGATGCAGTCAAGGATATTACCACAGATATCGATGACGTTCTTATCTATGCCCTGTACCCTGTAACCGGCAAGAAGTTTCTCAAATACAAGTACGGCCTGGAGACACCGCCTGACTCACTTCGGGCCAGGACCCTTGAAGAGGCCAAAAAGGAAGAAGCGCTTATTCGCAAGGTGCGTACCGGCGAGCTCAAAGACGTGCTGGAAAAAACAGGGAAAAAAGCCGAGCCGCCGGAGGGCGACAATATTCGTAAATTTAATGTATATGTGGACGGAGAAGAGTTTGAAGTTGCAGTGGAAGACACCATGCCCTTTGTTACAACACCCCCGGCAGCCCAGGCCGCTCCCGCGGCCCCGGCAGGACCGCGCCGGGCAGCACCTGCAGCACAAAGCTCTCCTGCAGCAAGGCCCTCACCATCAGCCCCAAGGACTGAAGCTCAGGCCCCGAAGGCCGATACTCCAAAAGCGGCGGCCAAGCCTGCGGCAGCCGTTGACGGCCATCCCATAAAAGCGCCAATGCCCGGCACTGTAGTGCGCTATGAGAAAAAAGAAGGCGAGGCCGTTGAAGAAGGCGATACCGTTGTGATCCTGGAAGCCATGAAAATGGAAAATTCTCTGACCTCTCCTGTTGCCGGAACACTTAAATCCATAAACTATTCAGAAGGCGATGCAGTTGCCAAAAACGACGTGCTGTGCGTGATTGCATAGAAAACGGAGCATATGGATTATGAAGATACACGAATACCAGGCCAAACAGCTGTTTTCCCGGTATGACATTCCCATTGCCGAAGGCGGGGTGACCGACAGCACCGACGGGGCCCGCTCCGTGGCCGAAGCTCTGGGTGGATTTCCCGTGGCGGTCAAGGCTCAGATCCATGCCGGCGGCCGTGGCAAGGGAGGGGGTGTGAAGATCGCAAAGGATTTGGCAGAGGTGGAAAAGCATGCCGCAGACATTATCGGCATGAACCTGGTCACCCCCCAGACCGGCGCCGAGGGTCAGCCGGTCAAGCGTGTGCTGATTGAAAGCGGAGTTGAGATTGAAAAGGAGCTTTACCTGAGCCTGATGACCGACCGGGAATCGGCCGAGGTGCTGATCATGGCAAGCCAGGCCGGGGGCATGGATATTGAAACCGTGGCCGCCCAAACCCCGGAGAAAATCATCAAGGTCTATGTCAATCCCCTGTCGGGCATCTACCCCTACCACTGCCGGCAGGCGGCATACGGGTTAAACCTGGGAAAGGAGCTGCTAAAGCCGTTTTCGCAGATGCTGACCCGGCTCTACAAGCTGCTGGTGGAAAAAGACGCCTCCTTAGTGGAAATCAATCCCCTGGTGATCACCAGGGACCAGGAGTTAATCGCCCTGGATGCCAAGATCAATTTTGACGACAGCGCGCTTTACCGGCAGAAGGATGTGGCGGAAATGCGCGACTTAGACGAGGAAGACCCCCTGGATGTGGAAGCCTCCAAATACAATCTTAACTACATCAACCTTGACGGCACAGTGGGCAACATGGTCAACGGCGCAGGCCTGGCCATGGCGGTGATGGACACCATCAAGCTGGCCGGGGCCGAGCCCGCCAACTTCCTTGATGTGGGCGGCGGGGCGACTGCTGAAATGATTGAAAACGGTTTCCGGATCATTTTGTCGGATAAAAAGGTCAAGGCCATTTTGATCAATATATTCGGCGGAATTCTGCGCTGCGATGTGCTGGCCGAAGGCGTGGTCAAGGCGGCCAAAAACACCCGGATCGACGTGCCCCTGGTGGTGCGCATGGAAGGCACCAAC
>JAABTZ010000522.1 GCA_011389605.1 Desulfobacteraceae bacterium | reverse complement strand
CGGGTTTTTGTTTGCCCCTAAATTTCACGGAGCCATGAAATATGCGGCAAACGCCAGAAAGGAAGTGGGCTTGAGAAGTATTTTCAACATGCTCGGCCCCCTGACAAACCCTGCGGGCACCAGGCGCCAGCTGCTTGGTGTTTTTGCCCCGGAACTGACCGAGATGTTTGCCCGGGCACTGCAAAGACTGGGGGCAAAAAGAGTCCTGGTGGTCCACGGACACGACGGGGTTGATGAAATTTCGGTTTGCGCCGCAACCAGGGTCTGCGAGCTGAAAGACGGTAATATCGCCACCTACGATATCTCACCGGAGACCTGGTTTGGCCGCACAGCCCAGCCCGGTGAAATCCAGGGAGGTGATCCGGCGGAAAATGCAAGAATTGCAAAAAGCATTCTTTCCGGTCAAAAAGGTGCAAAACGCGATGTGGTTTTAATCAACACAGCCGCTGCCCTCATGGCTGCCGGCCGGGCTGAAAGGATAGAAGACGGCATTGAAATGGCAGAAACAGCCATTGACTCCGGGGCAGCCATGGATAAGCTTGAAGCACTGATCAGATTCACCCGGGAGAACGCATAAATGACCGCAGACATTCTGGAGCAGATAGTTGAGCACAAAAAACACGAGATCCTGGCTGCCGCAAAAAAAACGCCCGTGGAAAAGTTGCGCGACCTGGCCGGGACCGGAACCGGCCGCCGATCTTTTTACAATGCTTTGGCCCGGCCTGCCGGGCAGGTGCGCATTATAGCCGAAATCAAAAGGGCCTCGCCGTCTAAGGGCGATATTGCAGCTGACCTGGATCCCGCGGCCCTGGCCGCGGCCTATGAGTACGGAGGCGCGGCCGCCCTGTCAGTGCTTACGGACAACCCTTTTTTCAAAGGATCCCTTGCAGACCTTATAGCCGCCAGGAGCGCATGCAATCTGCCGGTCTTAAGAAAGGATTTTCTCATTTCCGAATACCAGATATACGAGGCCGCGGCCGCCGGGGCGGATGCTGTTTTGCTTATTGTACGCATTCTGCCTGAAAACAGGCTTTCAGAGCTCCTGGCCTTGAGCGCAGAACTTTGCATGGACTGCCTGGTGGAAGTCCACTCAGAGTCAGACCTTAAGACAGCCATAAAAGTCAATGCAGCCCTTATTGGCATAAACAACCGCAACCTGGCATCCTTTGACACAGACATTAAAACCGCCATGACCCTGTCTGAAAAACTCGGGCAGGATCAGATCGCGGTGGCGGCAAGCGGTATTGCCTCGCGAAAAGACATAGAAAGAAACCTTGAAGCCGGAATTTCCCGGTTTTTAATCGGAGAAAGCCTGGTGCGCTCCGATGACCCGGCGGGATTTTTAAACCAATTGATCAGCGCCTGAACTGAGCTGCAGCTGCCCGGTTTGGATAAAGGATAAACAGATCATGTATATCGGCGGACAGAACCATATAGAACATGACCGCATCCAGGTTAAGATCTGCGGCATCACGGCAGTGGAAGACGCCCTGGCATGTGCGGCAATGGGGGCCGATGCCATAGGCCTGGTGTTTTTCCCCAAAAGCCCGAGATATGTTACCCTGGATCAGGCGGCAAGGATCACCTCCGTGCTGCCCCCCCGGGTGGCAAAAGTTGGTGTGTTTGTAAATGAATCCGTTGAGGCAATAATGGCTGCAGCCTCGGCCTGCAGTCTTTCCGCTGCCCAACTCCACGGCCAGGAGCCCCCGGAGCTGGTGGATCAACTTGTAAGCCATGGCATTGACGTAATAAAGTGCCTGTATGTCAACGGCAGTCCTGAAATTGAAATGGCCGGCCAGTACAATGCACCGGCGTTTCTGGTGGAATGCTTTGCCGGAAAGCTTCCCGGCGGAAATGCCATGGCATGGAACTGGTCTGCGGCCATGGAATTTGCAAAAAACCACCCCACTGTTATTGCCGGAGGCCTTAACCCGGAAAACGTTGCTGATGCAATACATGCTGCCGCACCGGATGCCGTGGACGTAAGCTCCGGGGTCGAGGCCTTTGCCGGCAGAAAAGACAGAAACAAGGTGCGCGACTTTATAAATGCAGTGCGCCTTTGTGCCATGGAAAAACCCACAAGGAGAATATTCTGATGTCTGATTTTCAAACCAATAACGATCAACTCAAAAGCACAGACTTTTCCCGCTACCCGGATGAAAAGGGCCATTTTGGGGCCTATGGAGGACGTTACGTGGCAGAAACCCTTATGCCCGCGCTCCTGGAACTCAATGCCGCCTACCGCAAATACGTAAAGGACCAATCCTTTCAAAAGGAACTTTACGAAATGTTAAAAAACTTTGCAGGCCGGCCCACGCCTTTGTATTTCGCCGAGCGGCTTTCAGAAAAAATCAGGGGTGCTGCCATTTACTTGAAACGCGAGGATCTGGTTCATACCGGCGCCCACAAGATCAACAACACCCTTGGCCAGGCGCTTTTAGCCCGTCACATGGGCAAAACCAAGGTTATTGCCGAAACAGGAGCCGGCCAGCACGGGGT
>JAABTZ010000521.1 GCA_011389605.1 Desulfobacteraceae bacterium | reverse complement strand
ATAGGTAGAAAGGGCAAATGCATAGGGATGACCGGCATCATCCCATTCAACCGGTACGACCACGCCCATGACAGTGATATGTTCTTCGGATTTTTTCAAGAGCCCCCATGCATCTTTACTTTTGCAAAATAATACATGCATCGCAGCAATCTCTATGCCAATTTGCAAGAAAGGATGTGGAGATTAGGGGGCTCTGTCATCAATCTTTAAAGGCTTCTTTCCGGAGGCCGTATCGCGACATGAGCTTGTTGAGCTGCCGGGGGGTGATGCCGGCCGATTTCGCCGCGCTTCCGATTTTTCCCCGATACCCCGTTAAAAGGGATTCGAGGTACCGGCGCTCAAAATCTTCCACTGCGCGGCGCCGCGCTTCGCTAAGCCCGATGCCGGTGGCCATGGGCGCCGTGGATAACCCCTGGCGTCCTGGAAAAAGTTCTGCCGGAAAACCTGACGGGGTCAGCGCATTGGATGCTTCAAGAATGTAGGCGCGTTCCATAAGGTTCTCCAATTCCCGGATATTGCCCGGCCAGGGGTATTCCTGCATCGCCGCCAGAACTTCGGGATG
Source organism: Desulfobacteraceae bacterium (assembly GCA_011389605.1). GTDB lineage: Bacteria > Desulfobacterota > Desulfobacteria > Desulfobacterales > Desulfosalsimonadaceae > Desulfosalsimonas. The sequence goes on along the minus strand of JAABTZ010000521.1, from coordinate 1,948 downwards.
CAAGGAATGAATGGATTTCTGCATATCCCTGTTCAACCGGTGCAAAAAGGATTCCGCCAGCAACGGGATATCCTCGGGGCGTTTGCGCAGCGGCGGGATTTCTACGGGGAACACATTCAACCGGTAAAACAGGTCTTTTCGAAAATCACCGGCCTGTGACATTTTCCCGAGATCTACGTTGGTAGCAGCAATAATGCGGGCATCCGTGGAAAGTACGTCTTCGCCGCCAACACGGGAAAAAGTCCCCCCTTGAAGGGCCTGCAGCAGTTTGATCTGCGCAGAACTGGTTATGGTGGCAACTTCATCAAGAAAAATAGTACCGCCCCTGGCGAGCTCAAATTTGCCAAGCTTCCGCTTGATGGCGCCGGTGAACGCTCCCTTTTCATGGCCGAACAATTCGCTTTCCAACAGGGTGTCCGGGATGGCCCCGCAATGTACACTAATGAAACGTCCCTCTTTCCGGTTGCTGTGCCGATGAATCAGGCTGGCCATCACCCCCTTGCCGGTCCCGGTCTCTCCATAGAGCAGCACCGTGGCCCGGGTGGGGGCAACGGATCGGACTTTACCATAAACTTCCTGCATGGCAGCATTTTTGGTGCGGACAATCTGCAGGGAGTCCGAATGCCAAGACTTTCCGCGCAAATAATCGAGTTCGGACCGCATCATGACCTGCTCGTTGATGGATTCAACCACCAGCTTTATCTCCTCCCTGTTGATCGGGACGGTGACGTAATCACTGGCGCCGGCCTTCACTGCATGAACGGCTTTTCTGATGTCTTCCCGTTCTGCAACGGCGATGATTTCAATGGTCGGGTAGTAGCCTTTCATCGCCTGAATGGCGTCCATGCAGGGATTTTTGCCGGAACTGGCTGCTACGGCATCCAGGGACAAAAACACCAGGTCGTAGCGCTTTTCTGCCAGAAAGCAAAGCGCGGATTCAAGGGTGGCTTGGCCATGCACATGACTGCTTGGCGCGAATACCGCCCGGATGTCAGCCGTCAATTGCTCGTTGCCGGATATCACAAGGATGTTTTTCATGGCCTGCCAGTCGTTTAAAACCGGATTCGATGACGCTGCAAACCCTTTCGAACCGGACAATCAGAAGGATGCGTTCCTGTTTTTCCCAGACTTCGGAACCCACGGTTCCGACACTGCTGCTTCTACTATATTTCTTATGTCATTGCAAGGATGTCAATAAGGGGTTGAGATGGAACTTTTCAGTCCTTTCTAAAATGAATTGAATAGTTCAAAATATGGCATAAAGATTGCTTTCCCCATTGGCAGACGGCCATTATTCATTGTTTTTAACCGTAGATCAAACTTTCTGACGAGTGTTAATGGAAAATTTTTTCGTGCTGATTGCTTCAGCGCCTGCGTCCGCCGGTGCATACGCCGCATGCCTGCATTCAAGCGACCGGGCTTCCTTTCAGCCCCTCATGCCGGTTGTCGGCGCATTACAGTATCACACAATTCGAGATGAAGAGACGCTCCTGGACATCGGCCGGCTGGTCATCCGAGGCTGCATCCGGCTTTATCCGGAGCATATCGAACGCCTTTTTGATGAAGTGCACGCCGGCGACAAGGTGGAAATCATCTATGAACCGGTCAAGTTGGGCGTCGAGGGCGGGGTGCTGCTCATGGAAGTACATCCCGACATTTACGATCGGGTTCCCGACATGCACCGTGACGCCGAGCACCTCTTTTTTCAGATGAATTTTACCTATGATATCGATTGGATTGCGGTTTACCGCTGCATTGACTTGCAAAAAGGCGTCCCCACCGTGATAGGGGCCTATGCGAAAGGAGGTGAATCGGTATCAGCGACAGCTACACCTGATTAATATGTAAGTACCGGACCTTATGTGACAATTACGACCCTATCATCCTAACAACGGAGAAAACAATTATGAAATTGATTCGTCAGAGCAAGTCTACGGCCATGTTCATT
>JAABTZ010000520.1 GCA_011389605.1 Desulfobacteraceae bacterium | reverse complement strand
AACCGTATCGAACTCACTGTTGCCGATAACGGAAACGGGTTTGACACCAAAGACAGACTTGATTCCTCAGATCCAATGAGCGGCCACGGGATCCAGGGAATGCGGGAAAGGGCCAATATATGCGGGGGGGAGTTTGAAGTTCTGTCTCATCCAGGAGCAGGAACACGGATTCATGCAAGTCTTCCAGGCCGGCCGTACCATAAATGTTAGCAAACTAAACTTGATGGAACCGTAAAAAGTCCAATATCTGCGTTACGCGCAATTTCTGAAGAATTTCATGTACGGCTAAGTACGCTGCATTCTTCGAAATTGCGCAAGCCTTGATCTTGAACTTTTTACGGCACCATCTGAAAATCGACTTTTTACGAGAGTGTCAAACTTAATTATTTTTCTGCACCAGGCCCTTTTCAATGGCAAAGGAAGTAAGGGCGGCGGTGCTATGCAGATCCAGCTTGCCCATGATGTTGGAGCGATGTTTTTCAACGGTCTTGACACTTATATGAAGCATGTCTGCAATCTGCCGGTTTAAATAACCCTCACCCAGCAGCTTTAAGACTTCGCGTTCCCGCTGGGTTATGGAATCCCAGCTTGACCTGGTTTTAATGCGCTTTCTGCCTTCAATGTATCCTTCCATAACATTGTCGGCAATGCCCGGACTTATATAGGTATGCCCCTTTAACACGCTGCTGATGGCAACAAGAAGTTCTTCCCTGCTGGCGTCCTTTATGCAGTAACCATTGACCCCTGCATTAAAGGCTTCAAGCACGTATTGATCAGATTCATGAATGGTCAGGGCCAGAATTGCAATCCCGGGATAAAGGCGCTTGACTTCATTGATAACACTGATGCCCCCAAGCCGGGGCATGGACAAATCAAGCAGAAGCAAGTCAGGGTAATTTTCCCGTATTACTTCAAGGGCCTCAAGGCCGTCTTCAGCCTCGGCAATCACCTCCAGATCATTGCGGCTGCCGAGCATGGCTTTAAGGCCTTCCCTGAACAGCTGGTGATCCTCGACAATGATAATTTTTTTAATTTCCATCAGGATTCCACAACGCTTCCCGGAGGGTGGATAAAAAGTTGAAAGAAACGTAATTTTTTTATCACCGGGTTTTACCTGATTCTTATAAAAAAAACCGCCCCATGTCAATACAAACGACACGAAGCGGTTTGAACGGAAAAACAAAAACCAGGAGGAAGTTGTTTATGCCACCCGGGCTAAAGCGGAAAACTCCTCAAAGTCGTGAATCTCATCGGCCAGGTAATGCCGGAGGTCCTCCATGATCTGTTTTTCCAGTTGGCGAACCCTTTCCCTGGACAGGCTCAACCGATCGCCCAGGGACTGAAGGGTCATTGGCGTGTCAGAATAAATGCGCAAATCCAGAATTTCGCGTTCCCGAAACGGGATCTTTTGGCGGAATTCTTTTACCCTGTTGTTTACCAGCTGATCGACTTGCCGGTCAGAGACCTGATCCTCAATGGATCTGTCCTCATCCACCCGAAGGAAATCGACCCAGTCAGTGTCCGAGTCCTCATTTAAAGGGGCATCCAGCGAGATGTCCCTGTTTAGCAGGCGCTGGTCCATGTCCACTATATCTTTTTCCTCAACCCCGCAGCGCTCGGAAAGCACTCTGTGATCAGCTTCAATTCCCATGGCGCTGAGCTTTCGGCGCTCCTGTTTCAGCTTGTAAAACAATTTGCGCTGACCTTCGGTTGTAACAACCTTTATCATCCTCCAGTTGTCCTGCATATATTTGAGAATATAGGCTTTTATCCAAAAGGATGCATAGTAGGAGAACTTTACATTACGTTCCGGATCATATTTACGGACCGCCTGCATCAGGCCGACATTTCCTTCCTGAATTAAGTCCAGCAGATTGCGGTTCCAGAACCTCTGGAATTTCAACGCTATTTTGACCACAAGCCTGAGATTGGAAACCACAAGCATGTAAGCTGCGTCATCATCGTTGTGTTCCTGCACCCTTGAGGCCAGATCCCGTTCCTGTTCACGGGTTATCAAACCGTGGCTCCTGATATCGGCCATGTACTGCTGAACCGGATCAAACTTTTTTCTGCCGCTTTTAAACTTTTTTTCTGCAGCTTTTCGTGCCTTGACTGTTTTTTCAATATCTGCATATAAAGGTTCAACAGCTGTATCCTGGGAAGAGTTTGACGGGCTGTGGACGGGATGATTAAACATGATAAAACCTCCTTGATGCAAAAACGGGTACCTGTAAAAAGGCACGGGTTATAAAAAAAGTTCCTCGCCTATGTTTAGTTCAAGATATAGAAGATTCATTCCGGAAGCTCCATGGGTGATGGACTGTATTTTTACCTGGGAAAAACCGTATAAGAGTACGTGGCCGACAGTAGCCCGTCAAAAAGCGACTTTTTGCGAGTCCATCAACAATTGATGCTCTCGTAAAAAGTCGCTTTCAGACGGCTTTGTAAAAAGTTCAAGATCAAGGCTTGCGCGATTTTGAAAAATGCAGCGT
>JAABTZ010000519.1 GCA_011389605.1 Desulfobacteraceae bacterium | reverse complement strand
AACTTGTCCTTTCCGGAGGTACTCTTCCCGCAAGAAGGCCCCCTACACTGTGATATCTTCTTCGAAACAATTTTCGATCACTTATTAACGGCACGTTGCTTTAAATTTTTTACCCTCTTTGCAGTTTTTTTTAATTTCTACGGTCGGGACTGCTCATAAATGCGCCTTAGCCGCTTTTTTTTAAAATTTGGTTTTCGGCAAACTCTCCGGCCCAGGGAAGTTTGTATCTTTCGCCCTGAAAAGCCTTAAGCATCAGCAGAATCCAAAGTATTACTGCAAGCAAAAATATTAATGGCGTCAGCAGTCCGAGAACAGGAATCCACCCCACAACTATACTCAGGATAAACAAGGCGAGAAAGACCACAAGAGATTGCATTGCATGAAATCTTACAAACAGATTTTCTTTTTCCAGCAACAAAAATACAATTCCTGTCAGCCATCCCAGTATATAGCACAGCAGCGCCTCAATATTTTCGTCAATTCCCAGGGTGGTCTTATTTTTGGCCATTTTTAATCTCCTCTCGGCAGTGTGGTCCTCGCAGGTATTGATGAGGCATCGTTTTTACTGCTCCAGCATTTTGACCAGTTCAACCCGCCTGTTGCGAGCACGGCCGTCCTCATCTTCATTGCTTGCAACCGGGGCAAGAGGACCTACGCCATGAGGCGTAAGCCTGTCTTCAGAGATTCCGTGTTCTGAGGACAGAAAATCCACCACAGCCTGTGCGCGCTTCCGGGACAGGTTCATGTTGTATTCCATACCTCCAACGGCGTCGGTATGGCCGACAACACCAAGCCGAAAGTCCGGTTTTTGCTTCACAAGCGCAGCTATTTCAGCCAACGTGGATTCGGATTTTTCCTTGATCGTGGCCTTGTCCGTGTCAAAATGTATGCCGTAAACGCGAACACTTCCTTTTTCAGCAATATCTTCAGCCATTGCTTCAGCGTCTATATCCACCTGGACTTTGCCAGTGTCCATCGGCTTTTCTTCAACGACTTGAAGCAGGGTGTAAGGAGTTGGTCCCCCTCCCAGAGCAGTATGAACCGATACAAGGATATCTCCTTTCGAATCATCAAGCTTGGCAAATAAGTATCTGGCATCTTTTCCCATACCGGCTTTTTCACCATATTTAAATCCGTCAATTTGAAAATGAGCAAATTTCATGCACTTTTGATGGTCGTCAATGCATTCTTGGAGGATTTCAAAACCGGCATCTTTGAGTGCCATCTGATAGTTTCGATAAATTTCCAAAGACGAGCGTCCCTCAGGACCCTTATACACGATGCGGGTTACTTCCCCTTCAAAAGCGGTTTTTTCGGCTTCACCTTCCTCCATTCCTGTGGCTAATTTAAGCCGATCATAACTAAAAAATTCATAGGCTTTAATAACAGACCCCTCGAACCGGGAAACCATGGGATGATCTTTGCTCCCTTCCACATCCTTTTCAGCCAAGGCAGGGGATGAAACAGCACCGGTAAAAACAAAAATCAGTGCAGCAAAAAATAAAATATTTTTTTTAAACATGCTGAAATCTCCTTGTCGTTAAAACGTAGCCTTCGGGGTTTTTAGTTGACCGAATCTGAAATTTTGGAAAGCGGAATATCATCTGCCAGAGAAATCAGATCTTTTTTATTGTCAAAGGATGCTGAATCAATGATCACCAATGTCTGATCCTGAGCCGCGATCAACAGGTTGCTTTTGCCTCCCTTCTTGTTGAATTCAAGGACCGCTTTATATCCTGATACTTCAAGTGTTTTCACCTCTTTTTCTCCGGTTTCCATGCTGAATTTCTGCATGGTTTCAAATTTTCTTATTCCCGGGGAGTCTGAACCAGTGACAATGGAAAGGCGTAAATCATTTCCGTCTGCATCGGAATATTCCTGCCTGAGCGCGGACCAAGATTGACCGCTTTTCTCCATGTTCATGCCTTACGGGTCACCCTGTTTCTCCATTCCGCCAATGTTCTCAGGAAGCAGGGGAATCCAGTTCTTGTAGTCGAAGGCATTTGCCGAAGATGATGCCAGGATAAATCCCAGGACAATTATAAGTATAGGTATTGATTTACGCATGTTGCACCTCCATAAAGATTGGCCTTACAATGATTGTTGATTTGATCTTGAATGTGGTCTGAAGATAAAAAGGTGAATTAAATAATTATAGCGCGGCAACCTGCTTATAAATATTATAATTATCAAATCATAGGATAGCTTACAATATGTAATTTGTAATATAGGACAGGTTAAGTTTTTGAGAGAATAAGTGCAGTTCGGCTATTCTCAGGCAATATTGGAGATTTGGTGGATCTAAGGAAAGGCGGATTCAAAGTACACACCCGGTGCGGCCCGAGAATGCTGCCTGGCCTGGCAAGTTAGTATGCAAAAACTGTTTACTCACCGTAGTTAAAAAACCGCAAGATAGGGTGCAAGTTTAGTTTGTGCGGCGGAGGATTATGTACTTCCGCTTTATTTTTCCGCCTCATTATGATGCCCCTTACTGAAAGAAACCACACGATTGC
>JAABTZ010000056.1 GCA_011389605.1 Desulfobacteraceae bacterium | reverse complement strand
ACCAGTGTGGCGCCCTACCAGCGCGAGCAATGGTTTTTTTCCAGGATTGCCGGCCTTCGCCCGGAAATAGAGGCTGATGACCTGCCCGAAGGTCTGCCCGAAAAGCTCCACGAGCTTACAGACCAACTCATAGACACCAACAGGGCGGCCCTTGAAAACCTTTATAAAACAGTTCGCACCCGGGTTCAGCAAAAAAATTTCGAACTCAACCGACTGCGTATCAAAGGGCTTATAATAAACGTACTTGAACTGCTTTACCGCCTGAATAAATCCAGTGTTGCCATACGCGATCTTAAGCCGGACAACATGTTTATTGATCGCTATCTGGACGGAGCGGAACACATTCTGGCTGATCCTTCCACCTACGGTTTAGGGCTTATCGACCTGGAAACAGCGGCAGGCTTTGATACCGGAAAAACCTTGCCCCAGCCCCTTCTGGCAGGGACCCCGCCATACGCCACGCCTTCCCACATCTTTCCCAACTCTGTTTTGAAAAGGCTCTATGGCCAATCAGCTCAGCGCATATTTTATTTGCAGGACTGGTATGCATCCGTGGCCATTATTTTTCATATAATAAACGGAAGGATACTTTTTGCCAAAACCGCCAGGCTGATGCCGGAAATTATCAGGGCCAGAAAAAGTGCCGGAAAAAAGGCTGAACAGGTGGTGCAGATGTATACCAATGTATCGGGAAAATTCTGGCAAACCGCCATTGCCGAATTCATAGATAAAATGAAAATGTATCGTCACCGTATAGCAGATCTGGAATTTGTTTTTCCCGGACACCTCAAGACATTTCTTGTAACGGCAGGGGTCGAAGAAAAACTGCAGGTTCAAAAGGACATAGATACAGAGCTTAAACGTTATCCTTCCCTGGAGCGGCGGCGCCGGCAGATTTTAAGTGCATCACCCAGGGAGATACACCAAAGCATTCGCCAGCAGATTCTTTTGGGCCGAAGACCCGACTCGCAAACAGCAGATGCCCTCCAGGCCCTTTACCGAATAGCACATAACAAATACCGAATGGCCCATTTAAATGAAACCATACAGAGACTCGACTCACAGGTGAACTGCTTCTTTGTATTATCCTACATGCTGGATCGAGTATTTTACGCCATGCACCCGCCCCAATGGTCCGGCTATTCGAGCGAGCAAAACGGCGCCTGCCTGACGCTTTATCCCCCGTCGGTGGAAAGAAGCTGATGCTGCAATGCCTTGCGGAAGCTTGCCAGCTCTTGCTCCAGCCGGGCAAAAACAGCAGCTACGCCTGTCAGCTCACCTTTTTTTGCAGCATTTTCAAGTTCATATGCTGTCTGTCTAACCCGCTGACCGGACAGATTTGCCGAAGCCCCTTTTAGTGAATGAGCCAGGCAAATTAAGACTTCATAATCTTTATCTGCAATGGCCTGGCGTATTTTGGCCATGTTTTCAGCTGTATCATTAAAATACAGCTCAACAAGCTGGGCGGCCAGTTCCAGATCCCCTTCGACCCTGTCTAAAAAATCAGCTTTATCAAAGACTTCCTTATTATCAGTACTGTGGCTCATATGCTTTGATCCTCCATTGCCTTGCCATGGTTTTTATTTGAAATTCTCGATTTAGGAGGAACCTAAATTGAGCAATTTTCAAGTTTGCCGCAGATACAAGAAAGATGCAGACTGGCTATAGTCAACTATGCGAGGCTGCATCTGAGGCAGTAGATGCGGTGAAATTGGAAATCCCGGAGGGTTTTAGATTTTTAAAATATAAATTGATGTTATCCTTTTCCGTGCCGCCGATCAGCCAAGGCGCTTATGGATTTGCTTTCTGCAAAAATACCGCCGTGGGCAAGATAAGCAGCTTTTTACGAAGCCGTCTGAATTAAAGAGGTGTAAATAAATGGTTTATTTGTGGATTGTAACAGCATTATGGGCATTTTCCTTCAGCCTTATCGGGGTTTATCTGTCAGGGCATGTGGACAGTTATTTCGCAGTTTTTTCCAGAACACTTCTGGCCAGTGCCATGTTTCTGCCCTTGATTTCCTGGAAGAAGGTCTCAGCCGGCCTTGCTGCCTGGCTAATGGCCATCGGTGCTGTACAGCTTGGGTTGATGTTTATCTGTTTTTATCATTCCTTTTCCTTTCTGAGCGTGCCAGAAGTGGTGCTTTTCACCGTGTTTACACCAATCTATATTACACTTATCCATGACATGACCCGGCGTTGTTTTACGTTTTGGTACCTGGTGACAGCCACCGTGGCCGTGGCAGGCGCAGCAGTTATCCGCTACAATCCATTGAGCCCGGATTTTATGGTTGGTTTTCTGCTGGTGCAGGGAGCCAATTTCTGTTTTGCTTTCGGCCAGGTGGCTTACAAAAATCTTATGGAAAAGCGAAAGCAGGCCGGGCTTCAGGTCATTGCCCAGCACTCTGTGTTTGGCTTTTTTTACCTGGGGGCCCTGGCAGTTGCGGTTGCAGGATGGCTTATCTGGGGGGATATGTCCATGATGCCAAAAACATCAGTGCAATGGGGGGTTTTGTTGTGGCTGGGGGTTGCGGCATCCGGCATAGGGTATTTTCTGTGGAACAAGGGGGCCACTCTTGTAAATGCCGGGGCCCTTGCCATTATGAACAATGCCCTGGTGCCAGCGGGCCTGGTGGTCAATCTGGTGGTCTGGAACCGGGATGTGAACCTGCTTCGCCTGATTGCCGGAGGTGTCCTGATTATGCTTGCCCTGTGGTTTAACGAATCCTGGGTTAAATCAAGAGTGACGGCTTCGTAAAAAGTCCAATATCTGCGTTACGCGCGATTTTTCAGAATCTCACGTACAGCTAAGTACGCTGCATTCTACAAAATCGCGCAAGCCTTGATCTTGAACTTTTTACAAAGCCGTCTAAAAGAGACTTTTTACGAGGGCATCAAGAGTGATGGCACAGTAAAAAGTCAAGGACATTGGGTACTGGGATAGATTAAAAGGAGGATTTCTTATGAGTATTGTATACAGGCAGATGGATGAGGGAGTTGCAATTATTTACATGGATAAGGGGGAAAACCTGCAGGATCTGGATTTTGCCAATTCCTTAAACGCTGTTTTGGATGAAGCGGTTGCCGACCAACAAACCCGTGCCATTGTGCTGACCAGCTCGGATTCCAAGTTTTTTTCAAACGGCATTCATGTCCAATGGCTGGGGGAAAGGTTTGCCGCAAAGGAATTTCAGGCCATTCGTGATTTCTGTTACGGCATGGATGAAGTATTCAAAAAACTGCTTCTGGCACCGGTGCCAACCATTGCAGCCATCAACGGCCATGCATTCGGAAATGGCGCCATTATAACCTGCGCCTGCGACTTCAGGTTCATGAAATCAGACCGGGGTTTTTTCTGCTTTCCGGAAGTGGATCTGGGCATCCCGTTTCTGCCCGGCATGGACGCATTTATTGAAAAAGCCATACCTTTCTGGAAGTTCAACGAGTTAAAACTCACCGGCAGGCGGGCCACGGCCCCGGAGCTGGAAGCCCATCATGTTATTGAAAAAGCCTGCGGCAATGCCGGCCATCTAATGGATGAAACCATGGTGTTTGCAAAATCTTTCAACAAAAAGCGCGGCATTTTTGCCGAACACAAAAAACGGATGCACGGCCGCATTATTGAGGTCATTGACAGGGAAAATCCAAAGCATATTGATGCAGTTAACCTTATGGTTAGCGAATAGGGGGTTTGCATGAAAATTCAGCAGGCAGGAAAAGTCACGGATAAAATCACTCTTCTGGGGCGAAGGGAATCCAATGTGTATTTTTTAGACGGTGGAAGCCAGGCCGCACTGATCGGGGGCGGAATGGCCTATATCGTGCCCGATGTCATGGATCAGATTCGGGATATGGCCGTGGATGTTGAAAAAATCAAAAGAATCGTGATTCTTCACTCCCATTTTGACCACTGCGGCATTGTGCCGTTTTTTAAAAAACAGTGGCCATGGGCAAAGGTGGCCGCATCGGCCCCGGCAAAAGCATTGCTTGTCAAGCCAAAGGTGGTTGAAGCCATTTGTGCCATGAACCATGAGCAGTTAAAGCGCCATGACCGGCTGCATCTTGCCGCAGAAAGCGGCTTTGCTGATTTTTCAGGAATTGAGGTTGAAGATGTCCTGGAAGAAGGCCAAAAAATCGTCTGCGGGGACCTGACCCTTGAAATCCTTGAGGTGCCCGGGCATTCACCGTGCTCTGTTGCCGTGTATGTGCCGGAGCAAAAGGCTTTGTTTGCATCGGATGCCGGAGGCATTGCCCTGGGGGACGAAATTTTTACCGCCGCCAATTCCGATTTTGACAAATATCAGCAGAGCCTGGAAAAAATGGCAGCTCTGGATGTGGATGTCTATCTGGGGGAGCATTACGGGGCCCGCACACAGCAAGAGGCCAAAGAGTTTTTGCAGAAGTCAGCACGGGCGGCCGCTGATTTTCGCCGGCAGATCGAACAAGCCCTTGAGCAGAATAATGATCCGGAACAAGCAGCAAAACAGCTGACAGCCGAAAGGATGCAAAAGGCCCCTTCGGATTTTCTGCCCGAGAAAATCATTTACATGATTATCGGACAGATGGTTAATTTCGTGAGCAAAAAACAGGGGAGGTCTTAGTCGATCCAGTTGTAGGTGCGCTCCACTGCCTTTTTCCAACCCTGGATTCCATTTTGGCGCTGCTGGCTGTCCATGCCGGGATTCCAGGTTTTGTCCAGGCGCCAGTTTTCCTTAAGTTCTTCAATGCCCTCGGCCATTCCGATGGCAAGAGCAGCTGCGGATGCAGCACCCAGGGCAGTGGTTTCAGTAATTTTGGGGCGAACCACAGGGATGCCCAGAATATCTGCCTGAAACTGCATAAGAAGCTCGTTTACGACCATGCCTCCGTCAACCTTGAGACTCTCCATTTTAACCCCTGAATCCTTTTCCATGGCTTCTGCCACGTCCAGGGTCTGATAGGCCACAGCTTCAAGAACAGCCCGTGCGATATGCCCTCTTTTTATATATCGGGTCAGCCCGGCTATTACCCCCCTGGCATCCGAGCGCCAGTAAGGGGCAAACAGCCCGGAAAAAGCCGGGACAATGTAGGCACCCCCGTTGTCTGCAACCGATCTTGCAAGGGGTTCGATCTCCGCGGCGTGCTCGATGAATTCCAGGTTGTCGCGGAGCCACTGGACAAGGGCTCCTGCAACGGCAATGGAGCCTTCCAGGCAGTAGACCGGTTCTTGGCCCCGAATCTGATAGGCCAGGGTGGTGAGCATGCCGTGGCGACTGAAAACTGGCTCTGTGCCGGTGTTAAGCAGAAGAAAGCATCCTGTTCCGTATGTATTTTTGGCCCCGCCTTTTTCAAAGCAGGCCTGACCCATCAGAGCTGCCTGCTGATCTCCCAGGGCCCCGCATACCGGTATTTCAGTCCCAAAAGGGCCGTCTTTTCTTGTGGTACCCCAGGTCTCGGGATCAATGGAAGGCACAATGGACGGCAGGATGCTGTCAGGAATGTTTAATGCCCCGAGGATATCCGGATCCCAGTCAAGCGTTTCAATGTTCATGAGCAGGGTTCTGCAGGCATTGGTAACATCAGTGACATGAGCACCGCCACCCGGCCCCCCGGTAAGCCACCAGATAATCCAGGATTCAATGGTACCAAACAGGGCCTCGCCTTTTTGCACCCCTTTTCGTGCCGAATCGGTGCTATCAAGTATCCAGCGCAGCTTGGGCCCGGAAAAATAGGTGGAAAGAGGCAGTCCGGTTTTTTCCCGAAAGCGGTCCTGGCCGCCTTCTTTGGCCAGGTTCTTGCACATTTCGTCTGTGCGGGTGTCCTGCCAGACAATGGCGTTCATGTAAGGCTTTCCTGTCCGCCTGTCCCATACAAGGCTGGTCTCGCGCTGATTTGTAATTCCGATGGCCTCGATATCGGCCCCCTTCAGACCGGTTTTGGAAAGGGCGCCGCGGATTACGTCTCCGGTGTTTTCCCATATTTCCAAGGGATTGTGTTCCACCCAGCCAGGCCTTGGAAATATCTGCTCATGTTCCTTCTGGGCCGATCCCACAATCCGGCCCCGCCGGTCAAACACAATAAACCGGTTGCTGGTGGTTCCCAGATCCAAAGCCCCAATGTAGTCGCCCATGGCAGCAAACCTCCTTTGGTTTGAATTTATGACAGGATTTTAAAATAGATCATATCATAACAATGCCCTGGCCGGTACCCCTTAAGATATTGCCGCTTATGCTTTTTCCAGAAAATTGTTGCAGGCATTGAATGCTGCGTATGCCGTTGCAATAGCCAGTCCGCTGCCGCATTTCTGCCGCATCCAGTCCTGGCCGGCAAGTATCGTGCCAGCGGCAAACAGATCCGGATAGACTGGCCTGCCATTTGAATCTGACGGCCTGAAGTCTCGGTCAACAGCTATGCCGGAACGGTTTACACGATGTCCTGCGGGATCAAGCATGTCCCGTTGGTGCCAGGATGCCCGCTCAGGGGCCTGGGCAATCGGAAGGCTGAAAATGGTTTCTTTTATTCCGTGTCTGTCAGCATGCAGGCCTCCTCCAAGGAACCGCCCGCTGCATACAATAGCAGTCTTTGCTGAAACAAGCCGTGAAAAATTCATCCCTTCTACTTCAAATATCCATCCGCCGCCTTTTTTTCGAGAAAGGTTTCGAACCTTGTGTTGAAAAAAAGAAGTAATTCCCATTTCCGGCAAATGCTGTTCAAATATTTCCTTTAACCGTATGCCGGCAGCCCCCGGCAGCATGGTTGGAATTTCAAAAACCGGCAGGCCCAGGGCGCGGCTTAAGTCTTCTGTTACTTCAAGGGTACGAAAAACACCGAGTAGCGCCGGCATTGCAACCGAACATGCATCCCCGATATGCGGAGCTATGAGATCTGCGAGTTTTTCACGGATGCGGGGGTTTTCAAGAGACCGTGCCATGCGCTCTGAATACATCTCTGTAGCGGCTTCGGGAAATCCTATGCTCACCGGGCGCAGCCCCGGCCATGACCGGGAAAGATTTTCGGCGATCTGGCGGCTGCTATAGCCCTTTAAGCTTTTGAAATCAATTACCAGGCAGGGTTCTTTTCGGGCCATGGCCGCAGGCCCGTAAGCCATGGTATGGGGTACGGCATAGGTTGGTTTAATGGTGCCGGCAGAAGTCGGCATGACCATGTTGTTTTCTTTTTGGCACACGTAAGGGTAGTCCGCCCGGCCAAGGAATTCCAGCACAGCATTGACCGAAGTCCGGATTTCATTGGATTGAATCATGGCATAGGGGTGCTTCGGTTCCTTACGGCCAAGGCTGGTGATTGCCTGCCATGGGTTTTCCACAACCCTTCCTCCGGCCACTGGGTAAATGCCGAGCACGTCAATAAGGCCGCTGGCAAAACCAAGCTGTCCTGCAACGCCGACCTGGACGGCTTTGATTCCTTTTTTCGCGGCAAACATGGCTGTGGCCATACCTGCCATGCCAGTACCTATTACCATCAGGTCGCAGTCAATATCTGCTCTCTGGCTGTTCATGCAATCCTTTCAGGCTTTGGTAAATGCGGGGCAAGGTTGCGATCATTTAAAGCTGACGGCTTCGTAAAAAGTTTGATTTTAGATGGCGCCATCAAAGCTGCAGCTCAAGGCAAAACAGCCCGCAGTGCATAGCCTCCATTAACTCGGCCCTTGCCAGGCGGTTGTTCCAGGCAAGGGGCTGCTGTCCACGCCACCGCTCTTTTAAAAAAGAGCGCAGATCATCAGTACCACGCCTATCGTCCATATATCCCTGGTCGTAGAGATACGCCGTTATTCGCATACTGCAGACAGTGCCCTGGCAGGGCCCCTTGCCTATGCGGCTGCGAAGGCTTATGTCATTAAGGCCGGGAGCCTTCTTCTTTGCGGCAATGGTTTCTGCAATCTGCCTGACAACACTTTCGGGAACCATTTCGCACTCGCAAAGCAGGGGCTCTTTGCACCGGTTTTCGTTAATCCATACAGCCGGAGACAGGCCGGGTTTTGTCCATTTTGAATCAACGGCATCCGGTACCGGCTCGGTTTGGGTGCTGCAAACCGCTTGTATGCCGAGTTTTTTGCATACAAGATCGGCTGTTTTTTCAGCCATCAACCGGCAGGTAGTCAGTTTGCCGCCGGTTATGGTAATGAAGTTGGCAAGCTCTTCGGGCTGTCGTTGATGATCGATAAGCTCATAGCCCCGGCTTACGGCCCGGTCGTCCTGCTCCTGACTGTTTTCGTCAGCCTCGGCCGGCAGCGGGCGAACTCCGCAGTAGGCCCGGATGTAGGAAATCTCGGCCAGTTCTGGGATCATTGCCGATCCCTGGTCGATGATGGCATCGATTTCATGAACTTCCGGATAGATGAGATCCGGTGAGCTTACCCGTTCGGAGGTAGTGCCCAGAATGGAGACAGTCCCCCCGGGAACCAGTATATCACCATCGGTGGGCATGCGCAGACGGTTTACCACCCGGCTGGTTATGCGCCCCTGGGTGACGACCAGGCTTCCCTTGGAGTAGTGCATTTGCATCTGTACGCCGGCACATCTTGCAATGATATCCGCCCAGGCCCCTGCTGCATTGACCACGATTTGAGCTTCAATTGAAAATTTTTTGCCTGTTTGCAGGTCCGTGACATGAGTGCGCCTGATGCCTCCGCTGCCTGTTTCAAATGATGTAACCCGATGACGGCACAGCAGGCGGGCCCCGTGCTGCTGTGCCCGGCAAAGATTGTCCAGGGAAAGTTTAAAGGGATCAATGGCTGCATCATCGACTAAAAATGCGGCAATTATTTGCGCGGATAACGCCGGTTCCATCTGACGGGCCTGCTTTAAATCCAGGGCCTGCACGGGAATGCCGCACTTTTTGCAGGCATCGGGAAAATCCGAGATATATTTTTCATCATCGCCTTTTACGGCCACAAAAATACCGCCCGTGTCCTCGATGCACTGGGGGGCGATTTTTTTTAAAATGCGGTTTTCAGCGCAGCATTCCGCGGCCGCGGCCGGATCAGACAAAATATAGCGGGCCCCGCTGTGCAAAAGCCCGTGATTTGAACCGGATGCGCCTGCATTAACATCGCCTTTTTCAACCAGAATGCAGTCTATCCCCCGCAGGGCAAGATCCCCGGCCAAAGCGGTGCCGGTGGCCCCAGCTCCTATTATAAGTACACGGGTCTGCATCAGCCCCCCTGAAACAGGGTTTTTGCTTGTGAAAATAAGCCTTGGGTGTTATGATAATCTTATCTAAAGTGAAAATAATTACGATTAATAACACAGACAGCAAGGCATGTCACTGGAAAATTTTCGAAAATGAAAAATTTTTTTCATTTTGTTACATAAGGTGGCATGTCGAGATTCCGGAAGTTTTTTTAAGGAGGCTGCATGGCATTCCGGCCCGTAAATGAAAGCAACCGGGGGCAAGAAAACAGCGACAGGAGCATAGTTGGAAACTCCGGTGCCCGGCTTGGTCCGGCAGGCCGCCATGCTGGAATCCAGAGTTTGATCCAGGCCCAGGGGTTTGTCACCATTGAGCATCTGGCCCGGGAGTTTGACGTTACCCCCCAGACTATAAGGCGCGATATCAATGTGCTCAGTGAACAGGGAGTGATCCAGCGCTTTCACGGCGGGGCCGGGATGGCTTCCAGCACTGAAAATGTCGCCTATACAGAGCGCAAGATTATCTGTTTCAGGCAAAAGCAGCAGATCGCACAATTGGTGGCTGCCCAGATACCTGACCATTCCTCGGTTTTTATCAATATCGGCACCACAACCGAGGCCGTGGCCCAGGCCCTTGTCAACCACAAGCGCCTTACTGTGATAACCAACAACTTAAACGTTGCCAATATCTTGTCGGCAAACGAACAGATTGAAGTTATTGTGGCAGGGGGGCTGCTTCGGCACAGGGACGGGGGGCTGATAGGGCAGGCGACCATAGATTTTATCCAGCAGTTCAGGGTGGATTTTGGCATTATCGGAATCAGCGGCATAGATACCGACGGCACCCTTCTGGATTTCGATTACCGGGAAGTGCGCGCTGCCCGCGCCATAATTGACAATTCCCGCAAGGTTTTCCTGGCTGCCGATCACACCAAGTTCAGCAGAAACGCCATGGTACGCCTTGCAAGCATCGGGGAGATTCAAGCCCTGTTTACCGACCGCCGGCCGCCGGCCCCGCTTGCAGATGCTTTGGAGCGTGCAGAGGTTGAACTCTATGTTGTTTGAAAAAAAAATTTCCTGCCGCTCATTTGCGGAAAAATTTGAATTATTTTTTAAATTTTCACTTGCGAAATATTTTTTGTTCTGCTATGAAAACAGTTAAAAGTCGCCAAAGGTACCTGTAAAGGATTTCTTCTCCGCCTTTTTATCAATTATCCGCCTTTCAGGGATGTTTTGCATTTTTCATGGAGAGCCTTGAAATGGGAATCGCTGTTTTCAATATCGAAAAATCCTATGAGGCAACCCCCGCCTTACGCGATGTGTCCATGGAAATCAAAGATGGTTCTTTTGTAACCCTTCTGGGGGCCACGGGTGCCGGAAAAACAACACTTCTGCGTATCATGTGCGGCATTGACCGCCCGGATAAGGGCATGGTTTATTATGATGGAAAAGACGTTACCCGGGTTCCCGTCCAGAAACGAAATGTATCCATGGTCTACCAGGAGTTTGTCAATTATCCTTCCATGACCATATAT
>JAABTZ010000518.1 GCA_011389605.1 Desulfobacteraceae bacterium | reverse complement strand
GACACACTGCATCCACGGCAACAGGATCCGTGCCCATTATAACACCGTTGAACCTCCACTGAAACCGGGGATCTCCCCTGGGGCCTCCGTCAAACTGGGCTTCAAGGCCGTCGACTACAATCAGCCTTTGCTTGTCGACAATCGGCGGCATAAAATTAAGGGAGGCCAGGTTTTTGAATCTGTCCTTGTGATACCTATACTTATCATCCCTGACCATGTTCTTGGGAATCGAGCCGTAATGATTTTTCATTGCTCCTGATAATCCGGCAGACTTATGCGTTTTAAGCAAGGGAACGTTTACAAGGGCGCTGCATTGGTCTGTGATGACCCGACTGATTCTTGCTTCCACGTCATTTACGCGAAAAATTTCGGAATAATCCAATGTCTGCCTGACCCTGATCTTATGCAGCCCGGCTGCCGGAGTAAAACCTGCACCTTTGAGATCATCGCCGCTGACATCGAAAATAATCATATCCTCAATGGCAGCATTTGTATTTTCGTGTATGGCCGAGGCCAGGGCATTGCACAGCTCCGGCTTTGTGGAGCCGGTCTGCCTGGCAATTGGATTTACTTTCATTGCGATTTTATCCCCGGAGCTGAAAAAAGACTTCCAGGAATTTGCGGTATCCCCGCTGCCGGCAACAAAGCGTATGCCTTCATTCAGCATTGCCTTTATTACCCCGGAATCCGGCCTGATGCCTTTCCACACGTCCTGGCTGCGGATTACGGCCACCCGGGTTTTCCCCCTGCCGGATTGCCCGGCAGCCCCGGGCAGAAATAATTTTACAGGCAGGACATCAAGTGCCAGGCCGGCTGAGGCAAACGTACACAACTTAATAAATTTCCGCCGGTTAATCATCGGCATACTCCCTTTGTAATAAAAAAACAGAGCCGGTTTTGAAAAATCCCGACATATTCATGTGTTATCTTTTTGAAGGTTCCCAGATTTCCTGACGTGTTCCGGTCAGATATTTGGCCCAGGCAGCAAGGGAGGCGGCATTTACAAGGCAGAAGTAAAAGGGAATTTTTAAAAATTTCATATTATCCAGCAGTCTATTATTTCTCCAGCCGATAATTGCCATAATGTAGAAAGCAGCCTGGAGTACGAAAAAAAATGCATAAAAGGGACGGCCAAGCAAAAAAGCGTTGCTGAGAAGCAAAGCAATAAGGAAAAACCCCGAAAACCAGCGCATAAGCTTGTGGCTGATGAGTTCCACGGAAAAAAAACCGTATTTAAAAGGATTTAATAATTTTTTATGATAAAAAAGCGTGGTTATTCCCCTGACAAAGGTTCGCACCTTTCGCGCATACTCCTGGCTGGCTTCCGGAACCGTATCCATATACCCCACTGCCGAAGGACAGGTAACGGCAAGAAAGCCGTTTTCCACCGTGTTTAGCACTGACAGAAAATCAGGGGCCATGCCTTCGGCAAAGGAGCTGCACAAATCTTTCCGCTGGGCGTAAAAACATCCGCTGGCACCCACCACGGAGTTGGCCCTGCTCTCAAGATTTCTCAAAAAAAGCTCATATCTGCCATACAAGCCTTCGCCGCCGCTGCTTTCGGAAATATGATCCTCCCCTGATACGCATCCGATATTTTTGTCCCCGAAAGGAGCTACAATGTTTTTAAGCGCTTTGGGATCGAGCATGATTGAGGCATCGGAAAAAACAATGATTTCCGAATTTGCCGCATTGACCCCTGCGTTCAGGGCAGATGCCTTGCCCTGCCTGGAGAAAAGGGACAAGAAACGTATCCTGTCGCTGTATTGTTTTACAATCTGACCGGTTTTGTCATTGGATGCATCGGATATGATAACCACCTCAACTTTTTCTGCCGGATATTGAAGACCCAGGGTATTTTCAATCTTGGTCCCAATGATTTTTTCCTCATTGTAAACAGGAATTACTATTGAAACATAAGGGAGGTCAGCATCCTTTTCAAAAAAATCTTTCCGGCGGCGTTTGCCCGTGCCGTAAAAAAACAGCAGAATCGGATATCCAAGATAGGTGTAAACAATCAGTGCAAAAAACAGCCAGAATACAAAAATCACAGATCACCTCCGGAAGAAGTCTTATCCTGTTTTTTGCGGCCGCTTCCTGATGTGTTGTGTTTTATCGCGCGCCAGCGCCACCTTGCTTTATCAGCGGCATGAAGCCCGGCCCTTGCGGCAGCAAGCAGCCCAAGCCTCATTGATCCCGGCTTTATGTCCGGATCAATGATCATATAAGGATTGCTGATAAAATATTTTCCATCTTTGATGCACCTGAGCAGATCCTCCCTGTTTTTTGCGCATTTTTCCGGCACTGAAACAGTGACATCTCTAAATCCCGGCAAATCGTGCATGTCCAGCCCCCCGAATGCCATCAGATCAGGGTTAACCTTTTTCATGCGCTCCAGGAGCTTAAATGATCCGGCATTGGGAAGGTACCGGCTGTCATAGGTTCCGTTCCAGATTTCTACACCGTCGACTTTGTCGATCATCTCCGGGGCAACATAATAATTGTTCCGCATGGGATG
>JAABTZ010000517.1 GCA_011389605.1 Desulfobacteraceae bacterium | reverse complement strand
ACCTTCCGGGCTGCCAAGCCGGTGGACGACCGCAGGATCCAGGAGCATTTCTACAATCTTGACAAAAAAGATGTAATCTCCAGATTTTTCTACGAAAAAACCAGGTTTCTGCGAGATGACGTCAAGTCCATCATTGAAACCGATTATGTACGCAACCTGACCATAGTTGCACTGACCGGTGAATTTGGGTTCGGCTCGGTCATCGGCATCGGGGCCTATATGCTCGAACCCCGGAGAAACATGGCGGAAGTGGCTTTTTCCGTTAGCAGGCAATGGCAGGGACAGGCCATAGCCTCAATCCTGCTTGACAAACTGGCCGAGGCCGCCGCCGTAAACAACATCGACGGCCTGGTAGCTTATACTGACCCGTCAAACACCGGAATGATAAAGCTTTTTGAAAAACTGCCATACAAAATCCGCAAAACCCGCGAGGAGGATATATTTGTCCTTAGCTGTCGCTTTGACGAACCAGTTGAGCCGCAGCACGCGGATAATCCCTAACCCGACCGGTAAAGGAGGTTTTATGACGGAAAGCAATGAAGTCTATGACGCCCACCTGGAACACTATCAAAAAGTGGCTTATGTAAAAGGAATCAAGGAGTACCAGGAGCTCTACAACCGTTCCATTCAAGACCCGGAAAGTTTCTGGGCCGAGCAGGCGGAAAAATATCTGAGCTGGGAAAGAAAATGGGACAAGGTCCTGGATTATGATTTTACCGAAGCCAGGATCCAATGGTTTTCCGGAGGGGTTCTCAATGCTTCCTATAATTGCATAGACAGGCATCTGGACAAAATTGCAGACAAAATTGCCTACTACTGGGAAGGCGATGATCCAAATGACACCATATCTGTTACATACAAGGATCTATACACCCGGGTCAACCGCTTTGCCGCGGTTCTTAAAAACAACGGGGTTAAAAAAGGCGACCGTGTAATCATTTATATGCCCATGATCGTTGAACTGCCGGTAGCTCTTCTGGGATGCGCCCGAATCGGGGCAATTCACAGCGTGGTATTCGGCGGCTTTTCCGCGGATGCCATTGCCAACCGGATAAAGGACTGCGGCGCAAAGCTTGTGATAACCTCGGACGGCGGTTTCAGGGGAGGAAAACCCGTTGCCCTGAAAACCAACGTGGACAAGGCATTGGAGAAATGCCCGGATGTGGAAAAAGTTATCGTTGTAAACCGCACCAATTCCGGCATTGCGCTAAAACCAGGCAAGGAGGTGTGGTGGCACGAGGAAGAAGAAAAAACCCCGCCGGACACTTTTGTTCCCCCCGAGCCCATGGATGCCGAAGACCCCCTGTTTATACTCTATACCAGCGGCAGCACAGGCAAGCCAAAAGGCGTTGTCCATACCCATGCAGGCTATCTGCTCTATACGGCCATCACCACCAGGATTTCCTTTGACTTAAAAGACGATGAAGTGTTCTGGTGCACTGCTGATATAGGATGGATTACCGGTCACAGCTATATAGTCTATGGCCAGCTGACATGCGGGCTTACCGGTGTTATGTTTGAAGGCGTTCCCAATTACCCGGATTTTGACCGTTTCTGGGCCATTGTGGAAAAATACAAGGTCAACAAATTCTACACAGCTCCAACAGCCATAAGGGCACTTGCCCGGGAGGGTGACGAGCACGTAAAAAAACATGATCTTTCCTCCCTGACCCTGCTTGGTACTGTTGGCGAGCCCATCAATCCGGAGGCCTGGCGGTGGTATTACAAAAACGTGGGCCGCAGCTGGTGCCCGGTCATAGACACATGGTGGCAGACTGAAACAGGCGGCCACATGCTAACCCCCATGCCCGGGGTTGCCCCCAACAAGCCTGGATCATGCTCATTTCCGTTTTTTGGCGTGGAGCCGGTGCTGCTGGATGACACAGGTGAGCCAGTAAAGTTTCCGGATGAAGAAGGGCTGCTTTGCATACGCAAGCCCTGGCCGGGAATGGCCAGAACAGTATATGGCGACCATGAACGTTTCCGGGAGACCTACTTTAGCCAGGCACCGGGCATGTATTTTACCGGGGACGCGGCCAAGCAGGACGCTGAGGGGTACTTCTGGATAATCGGCCGTATTGATGATGTGATAAATGTCTCGGGTCACCGGCTGGGAACAGCGGAGCTGGAGTCAGCCCTGGTTCTTCATTCAAAAGTGGCCGAAGCCGCTGTCGTGGGTTTTCCCCATCCAATCAAGGGACAGGGAATTTATGCATTTGTTATTCTCAAATCAAATGCGCAGCCTTCCGGGGAGCTTCAAAAGGAGCTTGTGGCACAGGTTCGAAATGAAATCGGCCCCATTGCAACCCTTGATGTCGTACAGTTTACCGACGGGCTGCCAAAAACCCGCTCCGGCAAGATCATGAGGCGCATCCTTAAAAAGATCGCAGCCGGAAAATTCGATGAACTGGGAGACACCTCAACTATTGCAGATGAAACCGTCATTGACAAACTTGTGGAAAACCGGGTAGATATATCAAATATTTAACCTAAATTGAGCGATTTTCAAGTTTGCCGCAGATACAAGGAAGATGCAGAGTCGCTATAGTCAACTATGCGAGGC
>JAABTZ010000516.1 GCA_011389605.1 Desulfobacteraceae bacterium | reverse complement strand
CACCAGGCATATACCCAGCCCGCAATACCTCTTCAACATTTGCAGGCAGATCATTGCCAAAATTTCCTTGAACCCCCCGTCCTGATCCAGCAGTCGCCATGTACAGCAAAGAGCCTGTATTGAGTCCATCCGCTACGGGTGTGTACTCAATAGATATCGACCATGCCGTTGGAAGAAACAAAAAGAACCCCATAACCGCCATTAAAGTGATTTTTACAAATTTAAATGTCTTTTTCAAAGCGCACCTTCCTTTATTCAGAGTTATACATCCCGGAAACCGTTTCCGGACGATTATTTGGCTTACTGCTTTCAATACTTCAATTGTTGTGCCAAGTGTCCGACTATCATGGAATAATTTTATATAGTACTGATTTTATGTATAATTACCTAAGAATGAACTTTTCAGGAAAGAGATCAAAGGCCTTATAAAAAGGCCACATATTACCCTGTGGCCATATAAGACCATTTTTGGGAAATTATGGAAATGGCTGGAAAACTGATTTTTTTCGGGAAGGGGAACGACAAGCAGCTGGAAAAATGTCCAAATCTTGCGCTGGGGTTTTAGTCGTAACTTGCGCGGGTCGCTTCATCACTCATGGTCGGCGCAACAAAGGGCTTCCAGGCGGCGTTATTCCATGTCCCAAGATGGGTATGCATATCCAGATATTTTTTTGGTATGGGGTGCGTCCCCACAATGACATTTATCTTATAGCGTTTTTCAAGAAAGGCTTTGAACGTATCGATGTAGGGACAGGGGGGATAACCAACCACAAGACCGGTAGCTAAATGAATCACTTCTGCGCCATTTTTCACCATTTCTTCGCCCGCATACTCGATGTTGCCACCAGGGCAACCATCGCATGTTGTAAAACCAACCAACTCAATTTCGGTGTCCGTGTATATGCTGAAAGCACCCTCCTTATTTTTGATGGCTCGAAAACATTTACCGCCCGCACATCGGCGATACCGATCGCAAATAATTATCCCAATCTTCGTCTTTGAATCCATTTCAATCCTTTCAATTCTAAATAAGCCAATTTTTAGAGCATGCGACCGACCCCCTCGGTTTCTCACTTACCGGTGTGGAACGACAGTGGAACACCTGTCATGTGCAGAACCGGACTTTCGGTGAAACCCCGCAACCCAGGTCAAAGATCAGGTCCGGCCAAAAATGATATCCATTTATTTTCAAACATATATCATTTTCCTTGTCATGCCTCCATCGGTAATAAAATTCTGGCCGGTAACAAATCCCGCTTCTTCACTGGCAAGCCAGGACACCAGTGCCGCAACATCTTCAGGGGTCCCGACCCGGCCCGCCGGGTGCTGCGCATGATCTTCCTTCGTGAACTCCGGTTCGCTGCGCCGCGCTTTTTTCTGCCAAGGGCCGGTTTCAATCCACCCCGGGCTGATGGAATTGACCCGCACCTTCGGGCCCAGGCTTACCGCCAGGGCATGGGTCAGGGCCACAATGCCGCCTTTGGATGCCGAATAAGGCTCGGTGTGGGGTTCGGACTGGAACGCCCGCGTGGAGGCGATATTTATTATGCAGCCCCGGGTCTTTTCCAGGCAGGCAGCCGCGTGCTTTGCAAAAAGAAAACACCCTGTGAGGTTTATGTTTATTACCCGCTGCCACTGTTCAAGGGACAATTCGGTTACAGGTACCCCGAAAAAACCGCTGATTCCTGCGTTACAGACCAGCACGTCCAGTCTTCCAAACCGGGCAATTGTTTCGGAAACGGCATTTAGGGTCTCTTTTTCGTCTGAAACGTCGCAAGCAGCCATAAAGAGGGCATCTGGTCGGCCCATGGCGGCTTCGGTTTCCCTGCAGGCCTCTTTGTCGGCATCTGCAATCACTACGTTACTGCCATTGGAAAGGAACCGTTCCGCAATTGCCCTGCCGATGCCCTGGGCACCTCCGGTAACAAGAGCCGTTCTTGCCGGGCTGCTGTCAATCATATGAATCTCCCGTATTCGCCCAAAGCGATATGCTTTTATTGCATTATTCAGCCGTTTCCATTGCCCGGACATACTTTCCATCGCGGGCATGACCATTTAACATGCAGCGTTTGTAAAATGTCTTTTGCGCAGCAGCCAGATTGCCTTCCTGGCCTTTCCAGGCTGCAAGCACGGGGGCCTGCAGGGCGCGCCCATATGAAAAACTGACTTCCCAAGGATGCGGGCCCATCATGTTTATGGCGTTCAGATGGTCAGTGGCGTCTTCCGCACTCTGCCCACCGGAAAGGAATACGATTCCGGGGACAGCCGCGGGCACATAGCGGGCCATGCAACGAATCGTGGCCTCGGCAACCCGCTCCACGCTTTCCTGACGTGCACATTTCATACCGGAAATAACCATATTCGGTTTTAGCAACATCCCCTCGAATAGCACGCGGTGGGCATCAAGCTCGGCGAACACCTCCTCGAGTGCCATGGATGTGACAACTTCACAGCGTTCGATGTCGTGAGCGCCATCCATCAACACTTCCGGTTCCACAATCGGCACAATATCCAATTCCTGGCAGAGCGCGGCGTAACGCGCTAATGCGTGAGCATTTGCACGAATAC
>JAABTZ010000515.1 GCA_011389605.1 Desulfobacteraceae bacterium | reverse complement strand
GTGATACCCAGAAGCAGAAACAGGTCCTTTAAGACAAAGATGATCACCGATGTCAGCATCTCATGCATGTTCTGGATGTCGTTGGTCACCCGGGTCACCAGCCGGCCGACCGGGTTATGGTTAAAAAAGCTAACAGACAGCTGCTGGATGTGTGAAAAAAGGGCAAGGCGCAGATCGTGCATGATTTGCTGGGCCGTGTATTCCATTGCAAGCACATGGAAAAAATTTGCAGCCATGTTAAGCAGGATAATGACCACCAGCACCAGGGCCGCATGGCCAAGGCCGGTCAGATCTTTTTGGCGGTTTTCGCTTATTTGTCCGGCTGGGCCCGGCGTATCTTTTTCCGGGTCATCTGCATGCTTTGATCCGGTCAAAAGACCGGGGGCCGGAGTATCGGTTTTCTGGTCCGGGACGATGTACCGGTCAATGGCTTCCTTGGTTACATAGGGAACGGCCAGTTCCAGAACAGTGACCCCGGCCATCAGAATCAGGGACATGGCCAAAAGCAGCCGGTAGGGTGCGGCAAAGGGATAAAGCCGCCGCAGAAGACCCATATCACGGGCCTTGCCCAACTCCTTTTCCGCAAAAATGTCCTTTTCCGCATTCATTTGCTACTCTTGACCTCAAACCCTATTGGGTCATTGTTCATAGCGCTGCAGCATCTCTGTTCCGGCATAGTAGCCTTTCTGTTCCATGAGTTGATCATGGGTGCCTTGCTCTGTTATGCGGCCGTGTTCAAGTACGATGATCTTATCGGCAAATGATACGGCCGGTATTCTGTGGGAGGCGATAAGCACAGTTTTTTCCCGTGCCAGTTGCCGTATTACGGAAATGATTTCAGAAGCTGTCTGGGTGTCAACCTGGCCTATGGGGTCATCAAAGAGCAAAACCGGGGCGTTTCCAAGAAGTGCGCGGGCCAGCACAATGCGCTGCTTCTGCCCGCCTGAAAGCACCACCCCCCTTTCACCCACCGGGGTGTCAAAGCCCTTTGGAAATTCCAGAATTGTTTCATAAAGGGATGCCTGCCTGGCCGCCCCCACAAGCTGTGATTCATCAATGTTTTGACCAAAGGCGATGTTTTCTCCGATGGTGCCGGAAAACAAATAAGGCTCCTGGGGTACATAAGCCATTTGCCCTCGAAGATCAGACAGCTTTAAATCTCTGATGTCATGCCCGTCAAGACGGATTTTGCCGTCAGATACATCGTAGCGACGGCTCACCAAAGACAGCATGGTGGTTTTGCCGGAACCCTGGGGGCCCACAATGCCCAGGGTGGAGCCGGCCGTAACCCGGGCGTTAATCCCTGAGATGGCCGGCTCCGAAGCACCCGGGTAGTAAAAGGATACATTGTCAAAAACGATCTCTCCGGTTGTAAAGGAAACGGATTTTGCATTCTGTTTGTCGCTGATTTCGGGCTTTGTCGATAAAATAGAGTCTATGCGGTCAAGAGATGCACTGCCACGCTGAATCATGTTGGTCAGCCAGCCTATTGCCATCATGGGCCAGGCAAGCATGTTGAGATAGCTTATAAAGGCCACGAAATCACCGGCAGTGATCCGCTCGAAAATGGTCAGGCGGCCTCCGTAAAAAATCACTATTGTCAGGCTCATGTTTGTGAAAAAAACCATCAGGGGCAGAAAGGAGCCGGTTATGCGTATAAGGCTTAAGTTGTCTTTGATATAGGCATCCGAGACATGCCGGAGACGGTCAAGCTCGGTGTTCTCCCGGCTGTAGGCTTTTACCGTTCTGATACCGGCAAAGCTTTCCCTTACCATTTCTGTCATGTCTGAAAATGTGGCCTGCACCCTGGTGTAGAGTCGGTGCATTTTCCGGCCGATGATCCGGGCCATAACCGCTATTAGCGGCATGGGCAGCAGGGCCGCAATGGTGAGCCGGACATCTATATAGGCCATAAATCCTATGGCCGCGCTGCCAAGAAACACGGCATCCGTAAGAGCCACCATGCCCATGCCCACGGCCATGCGGACATTGCTGATATCATTGGTGGCATGGGCCATTAAGTCGCCGGTGGATCTCTTGTCGAAAAACGGGGCTGAAAGGGTTTGGATGTGGGAAAAAAGACGGTTGCGAAGGCCTTCTTCCACCACCCTTGAAGTGCCGATTAAAAGACGGCGCCAGAAAAAACGCAGGACGGTCATAAATGCTGCAATTACAACAATCATTACCGCGTACCTGCCAAGGCCTGCCATGTCCGCATTCCGGGCGGTCAGGTCGTCAACCGCCCATTTCACCACCCTGGGTATAAACAACTGGAGCACATCAACTATCATCAGGCAGACAATGCCGATGAAGATAAGGTGTTTTCTTTGGTAAAAATAGGGTTTTATAAGGTGAAGCGAACGCATGGACCCATCCGTGTATTAAGGTAGCTATCTGCCTTACTATGCCGGCACGGGAAGTGTAAAGATTTTTTTCGCAACGCATATCTTGAACTTTTTGCAAATCCGTCAAAGTTGATGCGCTCGTAAAAAGCCGGTTTTCAGATGGGGCCGTAAAAAGTTCAAGATCAAGGCTTGCGCGATTTTGAAGAATGCAGCGTACTTAGCCGTA
>JAABTZ010000514.1 GCA_011389605.1 Desulfobacteraceae bacterium | reverse complement strand
GCTCCATGATCTTGTTTTTCAGCTCATTCATGTCGGTCTGGAGCGTTACCTTGTGTCCGGCCAGTCGGATGGTGTCCTCCACCTGCGCTATATCCCCCGCCTTGACCAGCAGGCCGGCCAGCTGGTTGAACAACCGGTCGGTTTTTATGTCCGGAAACTTGGAGCGCAGCTCCCCTTTTGACATGCCGCCTTTCAATGGGTTGTTTCGGTGGTAGCGTTCCAGAATGTCCAGGGTGGTATTTTTGAACGCGGCAAAGGTATTGGCGTGGATGTACCGCCGCTCCCCCCGTTCGGTTTGTATGACGGTTTTGTCGGACATCAGTTTCTGGAGGGTGTTGTCGAGAATTTTGTCCGGCAGGTTGCTGAGCACCTTTAATTGGTTAAACGACACCTCGTTGTATGCGGCAATGTCAATATGAAGCGATACGAGCGTTTCCGGGGATGCATCCTTCAGGCGGGCCAGGCGGTCGATGATATCCCGGCGAAATCGTTTATGCTTGGGGGGCGCCGGGTTTAAAACCGCGCCGCCGCCCAGGGTGTGAACAGGGGAGTAGCTCCGGATCACGTATCGGTCGTCGCGCATGCAGGTCACCGGTCCATCCAGGCGAAGTTGGGCCGGGGCCGTGTCTCCGGGTTCCAGTTTTTCCCGGTCGAGCAGTATCACGTTGCAGGGCATCTGGCTGGTGCCGATATGGAGCCGTACCCGGGTCCGGTTTTTCAATGGGCGTTCGTTGCTTTCAAGGAGCTGCAGCTCAACGTCCAGCATGTAGGACGGAATCAGGGTGCCGGGACGGGCGAGCACATCCCCCCGGTTTACGGTGTGCTTGTCGATCCCCTGGAAATTAATGGCCGTACGCTGCCCGGCCTCGGCTTCCGCCACTGTTTTGTCATGCACCTGAAGCCCGCGGATTTTCGATGTGATGCCGGTTGGATAAATCATTATCGGCTCACCGTTGGCAATCTTTCCGGAGATCAGTGTGCCCGTTATGACCGTGCCGAACCCTTTCATGGAGAACACCCGGTCGATGGGAAGGCGGAACAAACCCGTGGCCCCCCTTTCGGGCAATACCCGGCAGTACTCGTCCAACACGCGGATCATCCCGTCTATCCCCTGACCGGTCAGCGACGATACCGGAACGATGGGGGCATCCTCCAGGAAGGTGCCTTTCATGAAATCCGCGACGTCCTCCTCCACGAGCTCGAGCCATTCTTCATCGACCATGTCGATCTTGGTCAGGACCACAAAGCCGTAATGAACCCCCAGCAGGGTGCATATTTCCATATGTTCGCGGGTTTGGGGCATCACGCCTTCATCCGCCGCAATGATCATTGTTACCACGTCGATGCCCGTGGCGCCGGCCACCATGTTTTTGACGAATTTTTCGTGCCCGGGCACGTCCACAACCCCGATATGCAGGCCGCTCGGCAGATCAATGGATGCAAAGCCCAGTTCGATGGTGATGCCGCGCCGTTTTTCCTCCACCAGGCGGTCCGTGTCGGTTCCCGATACGGCCTTGATCAGGCTGGTTTTGCCGTGATCGATATGCCCTGCGGTGCCTAAAATAATTTGCTTCAATGCGGTTGCAGCCCTTTTTGTTGTATCTCAAACCGGTTTATGGATGATATCCGGGGCTCACTGACGCCTGGTTCGCACAAAATCCAGCAGGTAGGCCATGATGACCAAAAAAACGGCCAGGCCGGCGATAAACCACGGCCCCGCGTCAGGCCGGAACAGTCGCGTAATAATATAGGCAAATACGCCGCCCAGGCACACCCGTATAATAAACATAGACAATTCATGCATGATAGACTCCGGCGCGGTTTTGTGAAGTGTTTGACATAGTTGCAAACGTGGCGAGCGCGTAAAAGGTCAATTCCCCGGGTCAATTCCCCGGATGGTGTTGAAAAGTTCAGGATCCTTCATATCAAAGCGCTTGCAAATCCTGAGCAATTGCGTGACGCCCCCGGCATGATACAATTTTTCAAAATGAAGCACAACCGAAACGCAGATACCGGACTTTTTACAAGGCCATCTAACTTGAGTCATTTAATAAAAAACATATATTGCGTCAATAATAAGTTTCTCGACAAAATGGCGCGCAACACCGATAGTGGATTTTTTGCGGTTCCGTCAAAAAATCCTGTTGCAAAATCCGGGTCCATTTGTTATTTATTTATTTTGTTTTACCATCAAGGTTATGGTGGGTGTAGCTCAGTTGGTAGAGCACCAGGTTGTGGCCCTGGTGGCCGTGGGTTCAAGTCCCATCACTCACCCCATTTTACCTTTTTTTATCGTTTCCGCCCTGCGCCCGTAGCTCAGCTGGATAGAGCGCCGGACTTCGAATCCGTAGGCCGAAGGTTCGAATCCTTCCGGGCGCGCCATTCATTGACCAATGGATAATGGTATTTTCTACAGGCGGGAAAACGCTTCCGCCTGTGCCCTTATCCCGATCCCGCCATTCATTTCCTTTGTGCGCAAAGGGGTGAGCATCAGTGTAGAAAAGCCTATGGGTTTTGAACTTGTCAAGTTGATCGGCGGTTTGTTGATGCCCATCCCGGTTATCCTGATGCTG
>JAABTZ010000513.1 GCA_011389605.1 Desulfobacteraceae bacterium | reverse complement strand
GAAGAATGAAGCGTACTTAGCCGTACGTGAAATTCTTCAGAAATCGCGCGTAACGCAGATATTGGACTTTTTACGGTGCCATCAGGTTTGAAAGCTTAAAAAATTTTTCCCACTGTCTTGACAACCCTGAATTATGAACTATATTGATACCGATCGTCACTTGCGCCTTATTACTGAGGTATCATTCTGAAAACAGGAGAAATTTCAGCGATGCCAATCTATGAATACGAATGCGGAACCTGCGGCAGGGTTCATGAGATGCTGCAGAAAGTTTCTGACAAACCTTTAACAAAATGCCCTGATTGTTCCGGGATGCTGCACAAGCGGATTTCCCAGTGCGCCTTTCACCTGAAGGGAACGGGATGGTATGTCACCGATTATGCCAACAAGAGCTCCGGCTCTTCAACAGTGCCTTCCGGCAAAAAAGAGGATTCCAAACCAAAGGAAGCCCCGGCCGAAGCAAAGCCGAAAGAAAGTACCAGCAGCGCAGCCGAAGACTGATTCCTGATCTGCGCGACTGATTACTTGAAAAATTTCAAAGGATTTTGGAATATATCCGAGCCTTTGGGGCCCAACCACATTTATGAGGTGGAAGCAGGATCTGAATCTGTGTTGGGTGTATTGTTTTGATTTTATTACATATATTTTTTTATTAACCAGCCAACCAATTAAAACCGGTAGAAGCAAAAAGGAGAAGTGGGAAATGAAGATCAAACCGTTAAACGATCGAATCCTTGTAAAGCGTCTGGAAGAAGAATCGAAAACCAAGGGAGGTATCATTATTCCCGACAGCGCCAAGGAAAAACCGGCACAGGGGGAAGTTGTTGCCGTTGGTGACGGAAAGCTCACCGATGAAGGCAAGCGGGTTGCCCTGCAGGTAAAAAATGGGGATCGTGTCCTTTTTGCCAAGTATGCAGGCACAGAGGTCAAGATTGAGGATGAAGAGCATCTGGTAATGCGGGAAGACGATATTCTGGGTATTATTGAAAAATAAACGCAGCGTTCGCGGTATCCTTAGTAAAGTGGAATTTAAAAGAACTGAAGGGAGTACAATATGACTGCAAAAGATATAAAGTACGGGTATAAGGCCCGTGAAAAAATGTTAAATGGTGTGTGCAAGCTCGCTGATGCTGTAGCTGTTACCCTGGGCCCCAGGGGCCGCAATGCTGTTATCGAAAAATCCTGGGGGGCGCCCACAGTGACAAAAGACGGTGTCACCGTTGCCAAGGAAATCGAGCTTGACGACAAGTTTGAAAACATGGGCGCGCAGATGGTCAAGGAAGTAGCCAGCAAAACAAGTGACATGGCAGGTGACGGCACCACCACGGCCACTGTTCTTGCCCGGTCAATTTACTCCGAAGGCCAGAAACTCGTTGCCGCCGGCAACAACCCCATGTCTATAAAGCGCGGCATTGATAAGGCTGTGGAAGCTGTAGTCAAGGAGCTTGCAAGCCTGAGCCATCCGGCCAATGATCAGCGTGAAATCGCCCAGATCGGCACTATTTCCGCAAACAACGATGAAACCATTGGCAATATAATTGCCGAGGCAATGGAGAAGGTCGGCAAAGAAGGCGTAATCACCGTCGAAGAGGCCAAATCCATGGAAACCACCCTGGAAGTGGTCGAGGGCATGCAGTTTGACCGCGGCTATACCTCTCCGTATTTTGTGACAGACGCGGAAAAAATGACAGTTAACCTCGATGATGCCTATATTCTGATCAGCGAAAAGAAGATCGGAAGCATGAAAGATCTGCTGCCGATTCTCGAGCAGATCTCAAGGATGAGCAAGCCCCTTCTTATTATTGCAGAAGATGTTGAAGGCGAAGCCCTGGCAACACTGGTTGTCAACAAGCTGCGCGGCACCCTGAATGTGGCAGCGGTCAAGGCACCCGGTTTCGGCGACCGCCGCAAGGCAATGCTTCAGGATATCGCCATTTTGACCGGCGGTCAGGTAATTTCTGAAGACGTGGGCCTCAAGCTTGAAAGCATCACCGTGGATGACCTGGGACGGGCCAAGCACGTCTCCATTGACAAGGACAATACAACCATAGTTGACGGTGCAGGTTCAAAATCTGATATCGAAAAGCGCGTCAAGCAGCTGCGGGCCCAGATCGATGAAACCTCCTCGGATTATGACCGTGAAAAGCTCCAGGAACGTCTGGCAAAGCTCGTTGGCGGCGTTGCGGTAATAAACGTCGGCGCGGCAACAGAGACGGAAATGAAAGAAAAGAAAGCCCGCGTTGAAGACGCATTAAACGCTACCCGGGCGGCCGTGGAAGAAGGCATTGTTCCCGGAGGCGGCGTGGCCCTGGTCCGCTGCATTGCTGCCCTGGAAAAGGTCAAGCTCGATGTTGAAAAGCAGCTGGGTGTTCAGGTTGTGGCCCGGGCCATGGAAGAGCCCCTGCGCCAGATTGCCAACAATGCAGGCCATGAAGGTTCAGTGGTGATTGACCAGGTCAAGAAGGAAAAGGGTTCTTACGGCTACAATGCTGAAACCAACGCTTTCGAAGACCTGATCAAGGCTGGTGTCATTGATCCTACAAAAGTGGTGCGCTATGCTCTGCAGAATGCCG
>JAABTZ010000512.1 GCA_011389605.1 Desulfobacteraceae bacterium | reverse complement strand
AACGCTGTTCCTGGAGCACCCGCAACAGGTTTTTCTGAACGTCCAGCGGCAACTCGCCGATTTCATCCAAAAACAGGACGCCGCCCGCGGCAGTTTCAACAAGGCCGATCCTGTCGGCATGGGCCCCGGTGAACGCCCCTTTGCGGTGGCCGAAAAGCGTGCTTCCGGCAAGGGTTTCAGGCAGCGAGGCGCAGTCGACGACCACGAAAGGACCGTTCTTGCGGGGGCTGTTGGCATGGATGGCCCGGGCGATGAGCTCCTTGCCGACGCCCGTTTCCCCGTAAACCAGACAGGGAGCGCTGCTCGATGCGGCCTGGGCGACCTGCTGAAGACACCCGTACATGGATTGGCTCTCCCCGATAATTCCGGGCAGCATAAGCGCAACCGGCTCTTTTGCCGCACTTTTATCCTTGCGGTACCTGAGCGCCTGATGAACAAGACGGGTCAATGAACGCACGGAAACCGGTTTCTGGACATAATCCCATGCCCCCTGCCGTATCGCCTCTTCCACGCTTTTTTCAGATCCCGTGGCCGTGATGATAACTACCTCGGGATTGGAAGACACATCCATAAACACTTTCAACCACGCCAGGCCATTCCCGTCCGGCATGGAAAGATCCAGAAAAACCAGGTCCGGACCGCTCTGACGTGCGGCCTCCAGGCCTTGTGAGAGGGTATAGGCCGCATGGCATTCATGCCCGTCCGCTTTGAGTGCACTGCAAATCAACCGGTTAATGACGGGGTCATCGTCTGTAACCACAATGGTCGCCATTATCTTGTGCTCCTTTTAGTTAATCATCTGCCTTCTGCGGCAAACATTCTGAAAGAATGCCAGCAAGAAACCCGTCAGGTTATGAGGGCCGTCAGGTATTATAAAATAATACACCACATATGCCATTACCGGCATTTTTTGTATAGTTTTTTCATTATTTTATTAAAAAATAATACTTTTTCCGCTATACATCTCGCTTTCCACATCCTTTTCAAAAAAACACCCGGCAGCGGGTTCAACGCCAATGGTATTTCACGAATTTGTAAATCGCTTACACCACAATTGCCAAAAAGATGGCACTAAATTTGCTTTCTTAGGAATCAAAAACCGTGTCCTATACAAAATCGGGAACTATAAATTTTACTGTTTGTCGCGGCGGGTAACATTTTTCCATTTTGGTTGACAAGGGGGTACCCATTACGGCAGAACAAGCACTTATTATGGTTTATCAAACAAATAAGGCGGCGTTCGATTCAACACCACAAAACTTCCTGAAAAAGCTGTAAGAACACAAAATCAAGGCATATATGAAATGCTGACCAATGACCGCAAAAACACTCCGGCCGAAAAGCAATTCCAGCGACCTGCATCTATAAAAGATATAGAGAAACCACACGAATCGCTGCAGCGCCATATTTCATCGCTTGAACATACAAATACGGACATCATCCGGCGGCTTATCCAGATTTGCATGTTCAAGGACAACGAAATCGGAAACCATATTCTGAGGGTCGGAGAAATAAGCCGATTTCTGGCTGACAAAGCAGGTGCAACCCCGGAGCAGGCGTACTTTATAGGCATTGCCGCGCCCATGCACGATATCGGCAAGATAGGCATTCCGGATTCCATCCTTTACAAACCCGGCGCGATCTCCGCAAACGAGTATGAAATCCTCAAAACCCATACCCTTATCGGCGGGAACATCTTTAAAAACCCGAACTCCCCGGAAATTGAATATGCCAGGCAAGCCGCCATGTATCACCATGAGCGCTGGGATGGGCAAGGCTATCCCCATGGGCTGTCTGAAGAGGCCATACCCTTTGCCGCAAGGGTCACCGCAGTGGCGGACGTGTTCGATGAGCTGCTTTCCTGGCGGATGTATAAAGAGCCGACCTCGGAAACAAATGCTGTAAAAATCATCACCCGTAACAAGGGCAGCCAGTTTGATCCCCTCGTTGTGGAAGCCTTTATGGAGAACCTGGAAGAAATCTGTGACATAAGAAACACCATGATGAACAAGGCGGACAACCTTTGGGAGCGGTATCCGCACTTTAACAACTGACAGGTGAACCCCCGAAAAGCCCTGAAAGCCCGGGGAGAGATAATACAGCAGCTGGACCAGACATGGATCATGAACGCCACGTAGTGCTTGTTCACCCGGAAATTCACTGGAACACGGGCAACATTGGCCGGACCTGCCTGGGCGCCGGTGCGAAACTGCACTTGGTAAAGCCCCTCGGCTTTTCCCTGGATGACCGAATGGTCAGACGGGCCGGACTGGACTACTGGCATATGGTCGATCCTTTTGTATGGGATGACTATGACACCTTCTGCCGGAATATGGATGTCGCAGACGGAGAAATCGCCCTTCTTACCAAAAACGGTCAAAAATCCTTCCGGGAACTCCCCCGGGCAAAACGCCTCTTTCTGATTTTCGGATCAGAAACCCTTGGCCTGCCGGAGGATATCGTCCGCCGGTATCCCGCCTCCCTTACCTATCATATTCCCATCTCCAGCCGCATCCGCAGCCTCAATCTTTCCAGCGCAGTCGCCGTAGCCCTATATGAGAGCTTGCGGTTCTGCAGTGACTCGCTGCA
>JAABTZ010000511.1 GCA_011389605.1 Desulfobacteraceae bacterium | reverse complement strand
AAGCAGAACTGGATAGACCGCCAGCAGATGCCAGGTTGTTTCCAGCCAGCCCGGAAGCCAGGCCGGTATGGCAATGGTCGGATACGATACTGCATTCATAAAGGATTTCCTTTTATGCGGTCCGGTCCGGGTAACAGATCAACAGACAATTTTGACGTCTTCGTAAAAAGTCCAATATCTGCGTTACGCGCGATTCCTCAGAATTTCACGTACGGCTAAGTACACTGCATTCTTCAAAATCGCGCAAGCCTTGATCTTGAACTTTTTACAAAGCCGTCTGAAAGCGACTTTTTATGAGTTTGTCAATTTTTGGAGCTTGTATTTCTGGATTTTGCCGCTTGCTGTCATTGGATAGGAATCCACAAAGGCAACGTGTTTTGTTATTTTAAACCGACTGATCCGGCCATAATTCCGGTACGAAGGTACGAGAGCATCAATTTATATTTTAATTTCCTTCAACCCTTTATTTACCGGCCAGTTCCGTAATCAGCCTTTCATAGGTATCAAGATCGGTCCTGCCAAACAGAACAAAACGAATGTGTTTTACAAAAGACAAGCCCGCAGCCGCCTTCAGGACAGTTTTAATGGCAACCCTGGCAGCTGATTCCAGGGGATAGCCAAAGGCGCCGGAGGAAATGGCTGGAAAAGCAATGGAGGCCAGCTTGTTTTTTTCAGCCAGATCCAGTGCGTTTTGATAACAGGCCGCCAGAAGTTCGGCTTCCGGCTTGTCCCGGCCGTAGACAGGGCCCAGGCAGTGTATCACGTGGCTATTGGGCAGATTGTGGGCTCCGGTAATAACGGCATCGCCCGGCCGGATCGGGGCAAGGGGCCGGCATTCCTCCTCCAGGCCCGGCCCTGCGGCCCTGTAAATTGCCCCAGCCACCCCTCCACCTATACGCAGCTCAGCGTTGGCGGCATTGACAATAATGTCCATGTCGGGCTGATCGGCAATATTACCCTGGACACATTGGATTGTCACACCGCTGACCCGTATTTTGCTCATGGCATTTTCCTCCTTTGTGGCAATTGGCTTATAAAAAACAAAAGACCTGCCATTAACCATACAGGCCCAGATACCAGGAAGCAATGCCCAGGTAGATTACAACTCCGCCTATATCTGCAACGGAAGTCACCAGTGGCGCACTTGCAGTGGCCGGGTCAAGATTAAACCGGGTCAGCAGAAACGGCAGGCTCATACCCAGCAGACTGCCGAAAAGAACCACTGCTATCATTGCCAGTGACACGATAATGGCCACATGCGGGCCGCCACGAAAAATCCCGATAAAAGATACGGCAACTCCCATGCAGACTCCAATGGCAAGGGCAATGCCTATTTCCTTTCCTACCATTCGCAGCCAGTCTTTTCTCTCCACATCACCTATTGCAAGAGCACGCACCATCAGGGTGGCTGACTGGGCCCCTGCATTGCCTCCGCTTCCGATAAGCAATGGAAGAAAAAAGACAAGAGCCACGGTTGCCTGAATGGTTTCCTCGTAATAAGCGATGCCGGCGCCTGAAAAAATGTTCATAAACACCAAAGCCAGAAGCCAGGGCAGTCTTTTTTGGATCATAAGCCACGGGCTTGCATCCCGAAGGCCTATATCCACAAGATCATCACCGCCTGAGACCTGGCTGATGGAACCCATTCGGTGAAAGTCCTCGGTGGCCTCCTCCTGGATGACGTCATGGACATCATCAAAAGTTATAATACCAACAAGGGCATCATTTCCGTTTGTAACCGGCATGGCGATCAGGTCGTATTTGGCCATCAAGTTGGCAACTTCTTCCTGATCGTCATGGACATTGGCGCAAATGGGATCGCGCCGCATCAGGTTTTCAATTTTAGTATCAGGCCGCGCCAGGATAAGCTCGCGAAGAGAAACCAGCCCGAGAAGTCTCCTGTTTGAGTCAATCACGTAGGCGTAATAAATAGTTTCCTTGTCAGGAGCTTCCAGGCGCAGCTTTTCAATGGCCTGGCGTGCGGTAATGCTGGGCGAAAGGGTTGCATACTCGCTGGTCATGATGGCGCCGGCAGTGTCCTCCTCATAGGAGCTCAGCCTGCGAATATCTTCCCGCTCGGCCTTTGCCAGCAAATGGAGCAGCGCTTCGCCGCGTTCATCGGGCATGGAGTGGATAAGGTCCACCCTGTCATCAGAGGCCATTTTGGCAATGACTCTGGCCAGAACTTCATCTGCAAGCCCGGCTGCGATTTCCCGCTGGTCCTCGTAATCCATGTGCACAAGCACGTCAGCGCAGCACTCCGGAGTAAGCCGGGTGAAAATATCAACTATCTGCTCCGGGTCGAATTCGGAAAACTGCGCAGCCAGGTCCGCCGGATGTTCAGCTTCACACAACCGGCGCAGCACCTGATCATCAAGGTACTCAACCTCATCGCCGGCTTCGGGCCCAAAGGGATTGATTGGAAACTTAAGGGGTTGATTCATGGCCCTGCCTCCTTTTGGTTAACCCGCCCACACTCAGGCGGGATGGAGGCCGGAGCCGTCCGGAATTATCAGGATACGGGGACGGTAAAATCCGGCAAGCAGCCGCTTGGCATCAAAGGCGGGTGTTTATGGTAAATCTGGTTTT
>JAABTZ010000510.1 GCA_011389605.1 Desulfobacteraceae bacterium | reverse complement strand
GGATAACCCTGAAGAAAACGGATCCGGGAAAGAAGAAAAAGAAAATGCAGTCAAAGAGGAAAGCTTTGCGGATCTGTTTGAATCCTACATGGGTGAAATGAAAGACGATCTGCACGTGGGCGAGCAGATAACCGGTGAGATCATAGCCATAGGGGGTCAAAGCGTTTTTGTCAATACAGGCACCAAGATCGACGGTGTTGCTGCCAAATCGGAACTAACAGACAAGGATGGCAATTTTGACTATTCAGTCGGCGACACCCTTACATTGTACGTTGTTTCAAAGGATGACAGCGAAATCCGGCTTTCCCGTGCCATGACCGCTGAAAGCGGCGTAGATCAGCTATATGAAGCCTTTCACTCAAAGATACCGGTCCAGGGCAAGGTCACGGAAACATGCAAGGGCGGCTTCCGGGTAAATATGGCCGGAAAAAGCGCTTTTTGTCCTGTCAGCCAGATGGATGCAACATATGTTGAAACCCCTGAAAACTACGTGGGCGGGGAATACGAGTTTCTGATCACACGGATTGAAGAAAAGGGACGCAACATAGTCATCTCCCGGCGCGAACTGCTTGAACGATACATGGCCGAACAACGGGAAAAGTTTCTCAAAACCGTTTCTCCAGGCGATATTACAGAAGGCAGGGTAACACGGCTGATGCCATACGGGGCCTTTGTGGAACTTATACCCGGGGTGGAAGGAATGGTTCATATCTCTGAGATTGCCTGGTCAAGAATTGAAAAACCAGAGGATGCGGTCTCGGCCGGAGACCCGGTACGGGTAAAAATTCTTGATATCCGGGAACCTGAAAAACCTGGTCAGACCGGCCGGATAGCCCTTTCCATCAAGCAGGCCGCAGGTGATCCCTGGCATAACATTTCCGAAAAATTCACACTTGGCGACAAAGTGGAAGGTATAGTGACCCGATGTGCCGATTTCGGGGCCTTTGTGGAAATTGCTCCCGGCGTGGACGGTTTGGTCCACATCAGTGAGATGACATACAAAAAACGAGTTCTCAAGGCCGAAGATGAAGTGTCGCCCGGCCAGCACGTTGCCGTGATGATAAAAGGAATTGATCCGGAAAAAAGACGGATTTCCCTTAGCATGAAGGATGCGGAAGGCGATCCCTGGATTGACATTCAGAATCGCTACAAACCGGGACTTAAGATAACCGGCACCATAGAAAAAAAAGAATCTTTTGGATATTTCGTGGCCCTGGAGCCAGGAGTTGTTGGGCTGCTGCCGATTTCAAAAATCAATGCGGCCCCCAATGCAAAAGACATTGAAGCCTGCAAAACCGATGACCCCATTGCCGTTACCATTGAGTCGATTAATTCTTCAGACAGAAAAATTTCCCTGGCACCCGCAGACTCAGCGGATCAGGAAGAATGGAGCACATATAAAAATACCGCCCCGGCCGAATCGTCCATGGGCGATCTGGGAGAGAAACTAAAAGCAGCTCTTAAATCAAAAAAGTAAACTTACCGTCAGGATTTGGCAAACAGGCCGTGGATAACCAGCAGCAAAACGCCAAGGCAAATAAGCACTATATACAAAGGGGCATAGACCAGGGTGTCCAGACTGCTTCTTAACGCAGCGATCGGAAAGGTTTCAATCCACTCAAAAGACGATTCTCCAAACACACTAACCAGGGTGTGATTGTAGAAGGTTTCTCCTTCTTTCATGATGGAAGCAATTCCCTGAAAACCAACGAGTACCAAGCCCCCAAGAAATGACAAAAGCCCCAGCCACTTGATTTTTATCATAATTCCCCCTCAGCCGTATTTTAACGTTGCAGAAAAAAATCTTTTCCCCAATGCCTTTTGTCTATAACACGGCTTTTGAGAAAATACAAACCTCCTGTAATCCCGGCTAAAATTGAAACTAAAGCAGAAAACCAGCACACGGCCTATGAAAATACCGCCTTGATAAACTCCCGGTTCATGCGGGCAATCTCGGTAATGGAAATGCCCTTGGGGCACTCGGCCTCGCACTCGGCCTCATTTGAGCAGTTGCCGAATCCCAGCGCATCCATGGTCTGCACCATGGACAAGGCCCGCTTTTTAGCCTCGGGGCGGCCCTGGGGCAGCAGTGCAAGATGGGAAATCTTGGCCCCGGCAAACAGCATCGCCGAGGCGTTGGGGCATGCGGCCACGCATGCCCCGCATCCGATGCAGGCCGCAGCATTAAAGGCTTTTTCAGCATTCTCTCTGGGGATGGGTATGTCATTGCCGTCCTGGGGACCGCCAGCATTAATGGATATATAGCCGCCGGCCTGGATGATCTTGTCCAGGGCGCTTCGATCCACCACGAGATCCTTGACCACCGGAAAGGCCCGGGCCCGCCAGGGCTCGATTACAATGGTGTCCCCGTTTTTAAAATGCCGCATGTGCAGCTGGCACAGGGTGGTCTCTGGCATGTGCCCGTGGGCCCGGCCGTTGATCACGGCCCCGCACATGCCGCAGATGCCCTCCCGGCAGTCATGGTCAAAAGCGATGGGCTCGATGCCATCTGCGGTGAGCTTTTCGTTTACCACATCGAGCATCTCCAGAAATGACATGTCTGTTGAAATGCTTTTGGCCGGATAGGTTTCCAGCGATCCCCG
>JAABTZ010000055.1 GCA_011389605.1 Desulfobacteraceae bacterium | reverse complement strand
CTTGCTTCCTCTGAAAATGTGGCATTAAATCTGTAATTAATATACATGGCTTCCACCAAAGTCAGATCAAAAAGAGCAAAGCAGCAATCAGTACAGCCTGGTTTACAAACCATCTCCTCCGGGTAGTAGCTTTTAAGACGCGAGAACGCCTCATCAGCTTTTTGTGCAAGGGATTCATATGATTTAAAAAAAGAAGTAGCATCAAATTCCATTATCAAAAACCTCCTGGTAAGCATTCGGATACAGCTCTATAAAAACCTAAACTGAGCGTTTCAAATTTTTAAATATTTTGTTTCAAATATAATTTAAACTGAAAATCTCTCAGCTCAGATTTTTGTTTCACGTGAAACAATTTAAGTTATTTTCCAACACAATATTTACTAAATATTTGATCAAGAACGTCAGTTTGAACATACCTGCCGGTAATTTCATCAACACATCCAAGGGCCTCCCTTAGATCTATGGACACAAGTTCGGGAGTCAAACCCCTGGAAAGGTTGTCTGCAGCGGCGGAAACCGCCTTAGCTGTTTTGTCCAAAAGACATTTTTGCCTCCAATTCGGGGTAAAGGCAGAATTGGGACTGGCCCTTGATGAAAAAGCCTGATCGGCAATATGTTCTTTCAATGCCTCAATGCCGGTACCATAAATAGCAGAGACCTCGACCAAAGGAATATTTTGCCAGGAATCAGGAAGATTAAACTTTTTTTCAGCCTCGGACAGATCAGTCTTGTTGATAACCACCAAAATATTTTTTTCAGCCAGCTGCTCATAAAACTGAAGATCAGCGTCACACAGAGAAGCTCCGGCGTCAATGACATAAAGCAGAATATCGGCACTGTCAATGCATTCCATTGTCTTTTCAATACCAAGGCGCTCTATTGGATCAGGATCCCGGCGCAGACCTGCTGTGTCAGTTATAGCAAGGGATATGCCCCGGATTATAAGCTGGGCCTCTATGCAATCCCTTGTGGTTCCGGCGATGTCTGTTACAATGGCCCTCTGTTTTGAAATAAGGCGATTCATCAGGCTTGATTTACCTACATTGGGCCGGCCTATAATAACGACCCTGATCCCTTCGCGTATAAACCGTCCCGATTCGTATGCGTCAATAAGTTTGAAAACCGGATCAAGAATCGTGGAAGTAATAAATTGAATTTGTTTTATAGGGGAAAAATCAGTTTCTGCTTCATCAGGGAAATCGATCACAGCCTCTATCACACTCAAAGCCGAGACAAGAGCACTGCGAATGTCGGCCATGAAATCAGACAGGCCGCCGGTCATCTGAGTCAGGGCCATGTCAAGAGCGGCATCTGAACTGGCATTTATCAGGTCAGATACGGCCTCGGCCCGGGTGAGATCAATACGGCCATTGACAAAGGCCCGGCGGGTGAATTCGCCCGGCTGAGCAGGGACAATACCAGAGTCAAACAAGAGCCCGAGAATCCTGTCAAGCACTATGGGACCGGAGTGAGCCTGTATTTCAACAACGTCTTCCCGGGTATAGGAAGCAGGTGCGCGCATGACGGCAAGGATGACTTCATCGATGACTTCATCGGTGCCGCGATCAAATATATGACCGAAGTACAATCGCCAGGTTTCAAAAGAATCCGGCGACGCCTCGCTGCCGGCAACTTTCCCGGAATGCGCAGATCCGTGCCTGAACACAGAACAGACCACAGCAATGGCATCCGGGCCGGAAATCTTTATGACACCAATAGCGCCGGAGCCTTCAGGGGTTGCCACTGCAGCAATGGTTGTTGAGTTGTCCATGGGCCGGTTTCCTTTTTTGAGCAAAAATCAAGCCCTCTTGCAGACTCTCATGGATTTTTGGAGCGCGGCCGCTTGGCCTGATTTTTCTTCTTGGGCATAATAAGAAGCTTGCGAAGATCCCCATTTCCAACGCTTTGGGTCCGGACTTCCCGGTCGTCCTTCAGGCAGAGATGAACCACCCTACGGTCCTGGGCGCTTATACGGTTAATGACCATGGGTTTGCCGGTCTGCCTGGCCTTCTGAGCCAGCTTGGAAGCAAGAGCAGTAAGTTCTGAACGGCGTTTTTCAAGATAGCCTTCAACGTCTATTTCAATAGGCAGGGTTGCGCCAAATTGTTTGTAAACACCTTTTTCCATAAGGTAGTGAATGGCATCAAGGGTCTGGCCGTGCTTTCCGATAAGCCGGGCAGAATCTCCGCCCCTTATTTCAAAACAAAGCAGGTTTTGCTCTTTTCGGATCTCAAGTTCAGAATCCGGGGAAATCAGGACAATAATCTGGTCCAAAAACCCCCTTACCCAGTCTGCAACAGCCTGGGAGTCCGGCTGACTTTCGGCGGCAGCAGGCGGGGTGTCTTCTTCGGCTTCCAAAGCTGGGTCCGAAGCTGGGTCAGGAGAAGTGTCAGGGGCCGGGCCGAAGGCCTCGTCCACAAGGGCTGCTACAGTACCGTTTTGCCCGTTGTCACTTTCTTCAGCTGATGTACTTTTTGGATCCGGGCAAACAGGCTCAGACACTGAACTGTCAGGTAAGCAAACCCTTATGACAGCTTTTTTTGCTCCAACAAGACCAAAGATTCCGCTGGATCCATGGGAAATAATGTCATATTTCAACCTGTCCAGGCTAATACCCAGTTCGCTGGAAGCTCTTTCAACAGCTTTATCCACGCTTTTTTCTTCAAAATCCTGATATGCAGTCATTAAATCAACGCCTCCAAATTAAGCGGTTTTCCGAGTGA
This sequence comes from Desulfobacteraceae bacterium, assembly GCA_011389605.1. Classification (GTDB taxonomy): domain Bacteria; phylum Desulfobacterota; class Desulfobacteria; order Desulfobacterales; family Desulfosalsimonadaceae; genus Desulfosalsimonas. The sequence goes on along the minus strand of JAABTZ010000055.1, from coordinate 7,944 downwards.
TATAATACTGCTGGGCAATGGAAAGAACATTGTTGGTCAGCCAGTAGAGAACAAGCCCTGCCGGAAAATTGATAAAAATAAATGTAAAAATAAGCGGCAGCATCATCATGATTTTTGCCTGGGAAGGATCTCCCGGAGGCGGTGAAAGCTTTTGCTGCAAAAACATGGTTGCCCCCATGATAATGGTCAAAACCGGAACACCGTATGGGGGTGCCATGAAGGGAATAGAAAAGGCAAAGTTAAAAAGACGGTCCGGGGCGGAAAGATCGTTGATCCAAAGGAAAAACGGTGCATGCCGTAATTCGATAGACTCGTATAGCATGCGGTAAAATGCGATAAAAACGGGAATCTGAACCACCATTGGAAGACACCCGCTCATGGGGTTGACCTTGTATGTTTTGTAAAGGCGCATCACCTCTTCGTTCATTTTCTTCTTGTCATCTTTGTATTTCTTCCTGATCTCGGTCATAAGAGGCTGGAGTTTTTTCATTTCAGCCATGGACCGGTAACTCTTGTTGCCCAAAGGAAAGAAGATGATCTTAAAAAGCATGGTCAACATAATAATTGCAACCCCGTAATTGGCTACCACATTGTCGTGGATAGCGTTCATAAGCCAGAGGCAAGGCTTTGCAATAATATCAAAAAATCCGAAATTTATTGCCTTGTCCAGGCCATGGCCAAAAGATTGCAGTTCGGATATCTTCTTGGGGCCCATAAACAAATTGTATTGATACTCGTACCCGGAGCCCGGGGACAATTGCTTAACAGGTTCAACATATGCAACCCTAAGCAGTTGATTCCGGGATTCCTGCTGCAGTCGAATCTCGGTTTGAGCCGGATTTTCCGGGACAACAGCAGTCATGAAGTACCGGTCCTCGATTCCGGTCCAGAGGATTTCTCCTTTGCGTACCGGCTCTTTTTTGATTTTTTTGGGCTTGATCTCCTCCAGGCTCCCGTCAATATACGCAAAAGGCCCCTCAAAAACAAAAGTTCCGCCGTCAGGCATAGGATTGGTCATTTCAACCATCAAGCCGGGTTCCAGCAAAGTGTTGCCGGTATTTGCAAGGGTGATATTCAAGCCGATTTTATAGCTCTGCGGATAAAACACATATTGTTTTTCAACAACAATGCCCCGGGGCGAGGTCCAGAAAAAAGAAATGGTTTCAGCCTTGTTCCGGACATGCCAGCTGCTTTGTTCAGTGTCAGTGGTAAACACAGCCGTATCCATTCCTTCAAATCCGGGGGCGGAAAATTTTGCAAGAGCGGTTCCGGCAAAATTGGATTCAGGCACAAGCTGCTTTAGACCACCATTGCCATCCATGGTTTCCTGGTATTGCTTGAGAAAAAAACGGCTGATGGCAGCGCCTTTTTCAGAGATTTCCGCCTTGTATAACTCAGTTTCAACAACTATTGAGCCAAAGCCTTGGGAACGCATCTCAGGGACAGACTTTAAGCTGTCTTTGGAATCTGAAACAGCCCCGGGGTCATGTTGACGTGCAACTTCCCTTGTTGCACTGGTTTGCTCCGATCCGGCAGGGGGCTGTACGGGCAGCTGTTTGGGTACAAACAGCAGTTCCCATAGCAAAAAGACCATTATGGTCAGAAAAATCGCCAGCAATAAACGCAATTGTTCCATATCGACTCCTGATAAAGCATGCAGTGACTGAAAAGCAATGAGCAGCCCGGTGAAAGCTCTTATAACCGAGCCTGATTTTTTAAGGTGGCAATTTGTCCAGCAGGGCTTAAAACGCGGCAGGAAAGGGCTGGAAAAAAAGCACGGGCCGGCATCGGTTTATCAGAAAAACCGTTTAATCCGGCCGCTGTATCCCGGTACGAAAATTAACGTCTGTTGGATGCACGGTTTCCGGAACCGGATCAACCCCCCCGGGATGAAAGGGGTGGCATTTGGCCAGTCGCTTAAGTGCCAGCCATAAACCTTGCAAGGCTCCAAAACGGCAGATGGATTCATGGGCATATTCGGAGCATGACGGATAAAACCGGCAGCAGGATCCAAGCACCGGTGAAAGAAGCATCTGATAAAGCCTGATAACAAACAGAAGAAAATACTTAATGGGAATGCCCCCCGATTTTGCGAAACAGTTTTTCAAGCGATGCAAAGGCCTCTTTAGAGGACCCATCGGAAGCTGCTTTTTTGGCTATCACATTAATGTCAAAATCGCCTCTGATCTTGTGACGGTTTAGCCGAAAATATTCCCGGACCAGTCTCTTGATCCGATTGCGAACCACCGCGTTGCCTGTTTTTTTGGTAACCGTAATGCCCAGCCTCGGCCGGTCCAGCTGATTTTGCCTGAAAGCAACCACAAATCTGCGGTCAGCAACGCTGTGGGCCTGCCTGGAAAGCCTGACAAACTGTGCACGCCTCAAGAGTTTGTCAGGCTTTTTAATACCCTTGCCACTGGCCTGGATCAAACCGTCAGCCGTTTGCGTCCCCTGGCACGGCGCCTGTTGATGATCTTGCGGCCCTGCTTGGTGGCCATTCGTTTTAAAAAGCCGTGTTTTCGGGCTCGTTTTATTTTGCTTGGCTGATATGTCCGTTTCATTATTTCACCTTTTTATAGTATCTGTTGATTATGTCCTTGCTGGACCAGAAATTAAAACCAAAATACAGAATTTCTAATTTTTAAATGACTTAACACTGATGCTCTCGTAAAAAGTCGCTTTTAGGCGGCTTTGTAAAATGTTCAAGATCAAGGCTTGCCTGATTTTGAAGAATTCAGCGTACTTATCCGCACGTAAAATTCTTCAGAAATCGCGCGTAACGCAAATATTGGACTTTTTACGGTTCCATCAATAATTAATCAGAAAAATGTTAGCTCAATACACCCATTTTTGTCAAGGTTCAAATAAAATCGATCATTGCTCCCTGATTTCAACAATATCATACTGTTCCAGATGATAGTCCCTTTGCGGATAAATGCATATCTGCCGGTTAACCTGCTCCTCAAGGGCAGATATCAGTCCGCTTTCCTGCCCAAGCAGCAAATCTGCAATAACGGGGCTGACCTGTATATGAATCCGTGCAGCGTCGCTTTCAACGCCCTGGCGTCGGACATCCCTGAAGATATTGTAGCAGATGGTCCTGCGCGACAGCAGCACCCCTTCCCCTTCGCAATAAAAACAAGGCTCGCACATCATTCGCGGCAAAGATTTGACAACCCTTTTGCGCGTCATCTGGATAAGCCCCATATCCGACATGGGCAAAACATTGGTCTTGGCCTTGTCCCTGGTCAATGCCTCTTTTAACGTATTATAGACCTTTTCCTGATCAGCCTTGTTTTCCATGTCAATAAAGTCAATGATAATTATTCCCCCAAGATTGCGCAGACGAATCTGATAGGCTATTTCCTTGACGGCTTCAAGATTTGTTTTGAGTATGGTTTCGGCAAAATTACGCTTGCCAACGTATCGGCCTGTATTGACATCAATGACAACCAGGGCCTCGGTTATCTCTATGACAATATATCCGCCGCATTTGAGCCACACCTTTTTTTTAAGGGCACGTTGGATGTCGACTTCAAGGTTATAGGCATCAAAGATTGGCTCTTCGCCTGTGTAAAGGATCATGGAATTTTTAAGCCTGGGCATGAACTTTTCAATAAAATTTTTGACAGTTTTATAGACTGCGGGAGAATCTATGGTTACCCTGTCGGCTTCATGGGCCAGAAGGTCGCGAACGCAGCGTAAAGTGACCGTTAATTCCTGGTGGAGCATTGAGGGGGCCGATACTGCCTGGTACCGCTGCTGGATGTCATCCCACAGATTGTTTAAAAATTCCATGTCCTGGGCCAGCACATCGTGTCCCACACCCTCCCCGGCAGTACGCACTATATAGCCGTACGGCTGGGTCCTCATGGATTCCACCAGATCCCGAAGCCTGGTGCGCTCGGCTTCATCGGTTATGCGCCGGGAAATGCCTATGTGATCAACCGTAGGCATTAAAACCAGAAACCTGCCAGGCAAAGAGATATAAGTGGTTAGCCTGGCCCCTTTTGTGCCTATGGGCGAGCGGGCAACCTGGACCAGAATCTCCTGGCCATCCCGGAGCATCTCCTCGATGGGTGGCCGGCCTTCAGACAGGCCTGCGGACAGCGGGCTGGTAAGAGGGCCGTTTTCTTCATCAAGCTCGGCTTCATCTTCTTCGGCATATTCATTTTCATTTTTAATGTAAATGCCTTCAGGCGGCGGTGTGCGACCGTTTAAAACCTCATCGACATAGATAAAGGCGGCCTGCTTTAATCCTGCATCCACAAAAGCCGCCTGCATTCCGGGAAGTACCCGCTGGATTCGCCCCTTGTAAATATTTCCGGCAAGATTGCCCTCATCCTGGCGCTCCACATAAATTTCCACGGCAATACCGTTTTCCAGAAGAGCCACCCGGATCTCAGGGCCCAAAGCGTTGATTACAAGTTCCTTATCCATTAATACCTCATAATATGTCACCGGAGCCTGAAGGGGCTCCGTCGTTTTCCATATCCTGCCCAAGCTTAAGAATCCTTGCCTGCTGCAGGGCAGTCCCTGGCAAAGATGGAAAAATAGCTCCAACAACAGGGCCCGGCCGAAGGGTAAGACCATCGGGCTGGATGACTCTCATCTGAAGGCAGTCAGGCCTGATGCGAAAGACCCGGGTAACCACTGCCTTGAGATCCACCCGTTTATCGACCTTTTTCCTGCTTGTAAAAACAGCATCAAAAGTGGATGCATCCAAAAAAGCCTGGTAGGCCTGATTGTCAAACCGCAAGCCGTTTGCCAGGGTAATTCTGTAAACAGCCTGGCCCGGGCGCTCCGGCACGGACCGGAGCTCTTTGTCAGGCATACACCCGGTGACCACCAATCCGTCTGGCAGCTGACGGTTAATGACCCTGCAGATATCGTCACCCGGCCCAGGGGCCTCAAGGGTTAAATAAAAGCTCTCGGCCATGCTTTCCATGCCAACGGGCAAGGCATCGCCAAAAGCAATTTTTGGCTTGGGATGAAATCCGGCTGAATATGCCGGAACCACTCCGGCTCGCCGCAAGGCACGAAGAAAAATATTGACCAGTTCCAATTGCCCGAAAAATCTTGCAGGACCGAGCTTGCTGTAAAAAAACCTGATCCGGCGAAAAGATGGGGTCAAAGATTCACCCTGTTGAAATCCTGTTGCAGAAAGGATTGGCACTTGATTTTCATTTACCGCCACCCTGGGCATACATTGCTCAAAATCACAAACCCCGCATCCCTGGCAGTCTCCCCGGCGGCAGTCAGAAGTGGACTGGCCGCAGACAGCCTTTTGATACTCTGCTTTTAAGAAATCCCCGGAAACACCAGTATCAATATGATCCCATGCCAGATGGTCGTTTAGCGAAACCGGCCGCAAAAATTCATCCGGGTCCACACCTGTGGCTGAAAAAGCCTCATCCCAGGCAGGCTTGTCAAAAGAATCACTCCATCCGTCAAACCGACAGCCGTTTTTATACGCAGCCACCAGAACAGGAGCAAGCCGGCGGTCGCCCCTGGCAAAGACTCCTTCCAGACGGCTGGTTTCAGGATCCTGCCACTTGACATCAACCCCGCGTCCGGATATCCGCCGGCGCAAAAATTCAATCTTTTGTTTTGCCCGCACCGGATCCTGCTGCCCGCACCATTGAAAAGGCACATGAGGCTTTGGAATAAAAGTGGCCACGCTTACATTGATATTACCCCCCCGACGGCCGTGGGGCCGCAATTTCTTCAGTCGACGGACGAGTTCAACTATCTGCTCGACATCTTCATCGGTTTCCGTTGGCAGGCCGATCATAAAATAAAGCTTTATAAGCTGCCAGCCAAGATTAAAGGCTGTTGATACGGTTTCGGCGATTTCAGCCTCGGTGATATTTTTGTTGATTACCGTACGCAGGCGCGGGCTTCCGGCCTCTGGTGCAATTGTGAAGCCGGTTTTTCGAATATCACGGATAATCTCCATGAGTTCAGGGCTAAGAGTGCCTGCACGAAACGAGGGAATGGAAATGGCCAGACGGCGATGGGAGTATTGACTTGAAAGGTGCTGTATCAAGGGAGTCAGGCATGTATAATCCCCGGTGCTCAGGGACAAAAGGGAAAGATCCTCATAGCCGGTATTCTCCAGGCTCTTTTCAACAAGTCCGGAAAGCACCTGAATTGATCGCTCCCGAACCGGCCGATAAATCATGCCGGCCTGGCAGAATCGGCAGCCGCGGGTGCAGCCACGGGCTATCTCCAGCCGAAGCCGGTCATGAACAGGGCGGCCAAAGGGGATCACGGGCCTGTCGGGAAAGGGCGCTTCATCCAGATTCGGGGCTACTGCCCTGCAGACCATGTCATAGCCAGACTGAATGGAAACCGTCTGCTGACGGCCACTTTCGCCGGTTACGGCTTTAAAAAAAGCCGGTATATATACCCCTCTGATTTTAGCCCAGGCTTTGAGCAATTCTGTTCTGTTCAAAGAACCGCTGTCTTTCCATTGAATCCAGGAGTCAATAAGGTCTGGCACAACCGGCTCGCCGTCGCCCACGACCATGGCGTCGAAAAAAGGCGCCACCGGTTCAGGATTTACCGTGCAAGGCCCGCCGGCAATAATAAGGGGATGACTGCTGCTGCGATCAGCAGCATAAAAGGGTATGCCGGCCAGATCAAGAATCATAAGCACGTTGGTGTAGTTTAACTCATAGAGCAGACTAAATCCCAGAATATCAAATTCAGCCAGGGGCTTTCGGGTTTCCAGGGAAGACAGGGGAATCAAAGAGGATTTCAGCAAAGCAGCCATGTCGGTTCCCGGGGCGAAAACCCTTTCAGCGGCGCAATCCGGTCGTGCATTGATTAATTCATAAAGAATCTGCATGCCGAAATGGGATGTACCTATTTCATAGGTATCGGGAAATGCCAGGGCCATGCGCAGCTTAACGCCTGCATCCGATTTGACAACGGAATTGATTTCCCCGCCAAGGTAACGGCTGGGTTTTTCCACCATGGCCAGGATATGATCAAATTGATTTCTATGCATGGTCAATTCTATTTCATACCTGCCTGGACAAATTCCAGGGCCTGGCGGACCTCGCTATTGAAAAGATTTTTCAATCCCTCATGCCAGTTTTCTTCGGCCAGTTTTCTTTTGATCCGCTCGACTGTATCTTTTCTCAACATCTGCTTCATCCGCATAAAGGGCCGGCCAGGGTTGTCTATCCACATGGAAACAATCTGCCTGGCCCGTTCTACAAGCAAGTCTTCTTCCACAACCTCGTCAACCAGGCCAAGCTCCTTTGCCCTAAACACATCCATCATATCGGAGAAAAACATGACATCACGGAATTTGTGATTGCTGTCAAAGCCAAAGCGCATGACTTCATGCTGAGCCACGCTCAAGGAAAGTCCGATTTTGTTTTCCGACATGCCGACCTTGATTTTGGGATGCTCCTTTATAATCCGGTAATCAGCTGCCATGGCATAAATCAGGCCCCCGGCCACAGTGTGACCGTTTAATGCTGCAACCACGGGCTTTTTGCATGCAAAAAGCGAGGTGAGCACATGCTCCTGAATTTCAAAAAAGTCCACGGCTTCCTGAAGATCGGAGAAACCGAGAAACATGGGAAGATCAAAACCGCTGGAAAAAAAGCGCCCCTGGCCGGTGAGGATAATGCCCTTGGGCGAAGGATTCTGGTTGGCTTCCTCAACGATCTGTCCGAGCCTTTCTACAACCTGTCGGTTTATGGAGTTGGTTTTGCCGTTTTTAAAAGTAACGACACAGATGTCATCTTCGGTGGTTTCCTGCAAAATTTCTTCAGTCATCTCCTATTTCCCTATATGAGATATATTATTTATTTTTTTCTTAAAACTCTGCATCAAGCAACGGAAAAAATGCTACTTAATAAAGTATAATAAGGGCCGCCTGTCAAGGATGAAAAACCGGATGCAGCCTGCAAACAAAAGGGGGAT
>JAABTZ010000509.1 GCA_011389605.1 Desulfobacteraceae bacterium | reverse complement strand
TCTCCGGAAAGAGTTAGAAGATTCCGGTCGCTGGGAACTGGCGCTTGAGGACTTCCGCAGGTTGACTCAGAATATCGAAGACACGACCGAATCCAGCGAAGAAGATTTTTGGAAACTGCGCGGCGCCCGTGATCTGAGCCCAGATAAAGCAGCCGTATTGAAATCAGTTTATGAATTCCGAGAATCCCGAGCTGAATCCCAGGACCGCCCGCCTTTCAAAGTAGTCAGCCATTCTGCACTGGTTGAGATTGCGCAATCCTGCCCCAACAACCGCAAGGAATTGACCAGACTGCCCTCACTGAGCGACCGCCTCGTCAAACGATACGGCAAAGGATTGATGCAGGCGATTCGCGAAGGTAAAAATGCGCCACCCGAATACCCACCGCACAACCAGCGCCCCAAGAACTCGGTCCTTGATCGCATCGACGCTCTGCGTGAATGGCGCAAGCTCACCGGGCGAGACCTGGGCGTCCCATCCGATGTCGTCTTACCCCGTGATGTGATCAATCGAATCGCCTGGGCTGGCCCCCGCAATATGCGGGAACTTGAAACCCAGATGCAGGATGTCCCCCACCGGTTCAGTCGCTTCGGGCATGATATCCTTGATGCCATCCAATAAGGACATAACTCACCATGAAACTGACAATACACGGCGCAGCTCAAACCGTCACCGGGTCCAAATACCTGATCGAAATCAACGGGAAACGTTTGTTGCTGGAATGCGGTCTTTTCCAAGGCAAACGCAAGAAAACCTACGAATATAATCTCAATTTCGACTTTGAGCCCGCCAGCATTGACGCCGTAATTCTTTCCCACGCGCACATTGACCACAGCGGCAACTTGCCAAACCTGGTCAAAAACGGCTTCAGTGGACCGATCTATGCCACATCCGCCACACGAGACCTGGCCGACATCATGCTGAAGGATTCCGGTCATATCCATGAATATGACGTGAAATACCTGAACAGGAAACGCAAAAAGAAGGGCCTTCCCCCGGTAGAGCCCCTTTACACCATTCAGGACGCCGCCCAAACAATCCCGCACTTCCGGGAGGTAGCCTATGAAAAAGCATTTCACCCAGTTGAAGGTGTAACCGCCCGCTTCATTGAGGCGGGACATATCCTCGGTTCCGCAGCCGTCCTGCTTGATCTGGAAGAGAAGGGAAAAAAGACCCGCCTATGGTTTTCGGGTGATATCGGCCGGCCGGATAAACCCCTGCTCCGAGACCCCGTACTGCCCAGCGGCTACGATGTTGACACCTTGATGATGGAATGCACTTATGGAGACCGTCCGCATGACAATATCAACCTGGCCTTTGATGAATTCAGGGAGGTTGTAGCACGCACCATCCAGCGCGGCGGCAAAGTCATCATCCCGGCTTTTTCTGTCGGGCGCACCCAAACACTGGTCTACTGCCTGAACGATTCCATGTCCAATGGTAAATTACCCAAAGTACCCGTGTTTGTCGACAGCCCCCTGGCGGTGGCCGCCTCAAACATCTACCGCCGGCACCCGGAGTGCTTCGATCAGGAAACCTGGGATTTTATTTCCGAACACCGGCACCCAGCCCTGGAATTTGACCAGCTCACCTATACCCAATCCGTCGATGAATCAAAAGCCCTTAATCACCGCAATGAGCCCATGGTGATCATCAGCGCCTCCGGCATGGTGGAAGCCGGCCGGATACTTCACCACGTCAAAAACAATATCCATGACGAGCGCAATACCATCCTGATCGTTTCCTGGCAGGCGCCCCATACCCTCGGCCGCCGCCTGGCCGACCGTGAACGCGAAATACGCATCTTCGGTGAATCCTATTACCGGCGGGCACAGATCGAAACCATCAATGGCCTTTCCGCACATGCCGGGCAGGGTTTGCTGGTGGACTACGCCCGGTCTGTTGCCGGGCATGCTAAACAGATCATCCTCATTCACGGCGAGGAAAAAGCCGCCAGTAAACTCCAAGAAAAACTGCAGCGATACAATGATATTCCCCCGATCCACTTCCCCGAGCGGCTGGAATCCTTTGAGCTATAATCTTCAAATCTATTTCATTTGAAATTTCTATTGGTGAATCTCATTTTCCGCCGTGTGAAGTAAAACGCCCCAGCCGACCTCAATTACAAGATCACACCTTTACTGGTTTGGCTTGGCTTAACCCCCATCTTAATTTCGAGTATAATGGATGCCTGATTGTTGGAGAGGTGCCGGAGTGGACGATCGGGGCGGTCTCGAAAACCGTTGTAGCCCTTGGGGCTACCGAGGGTTCGAATCCCTCCCTCTCCGCTAAAGTTTCAAAGCCAACCACTCACCTAATGGGTGGTTTTTTGATTTAAAAGCCCAGATTGGGTATAAAAAACGCCCGGAAAACACCGGGCGATAATCATACAGGGAAGAGTTGTTTACTACGCTGAAATAACCTAATTTTTGACTTCAAAGGTCAGCGTCGGGTAGTTTTCTGCGGTATAGCCGGCATAAAATGCCTCTCTGAACAACACCACCAGGTTATCGTCTGTATCCACACATAAAACCGAAGTAGGACGTTCAGCCATGCGCATGATATCTTTTTCAGGTCCGGTCACCCAGCGGGCAACAGCATTGGAGAAACGCTCG
>JAABTZ010000508.1 GCA_011389605.1 Desulfobacteraceae bacterium | reverse complement strand
CACGCACCCAATGAAAGCGCTACCATGATTTGGAACGGCGAAGAGTGTCATGCCTGGCATAAATTGAGACTCGCGCTTCTTTTTTTGGATGGGCTTTCCCCTGCTAAAGCTGTCAAAATGAAAGATTCTTCCCCTTTGACAAGTAAATACTATAAGAATAAATATCGTCAAAAATTTTATCGCCGCCAACCGGAATGGTTAATGACTATGCATATGGAAGTATGGAAGCATTACAGTAAGAGTTTTTTTGAACTATTTGATTTGCGACGCCCCGACTTATGGGAACGCTATCGCCAGTTCCTGAAAGAGTTTTACGATATCGAAGGACGGTCGTCCTTTATAAAACCTTCCTTCGATAAAGTTTGTTAAGTAACTTTCGAAAAGCGCTTTTAGAAAGTAAGCTCTCGGCGGCGTCCCCGCCGCCGAGGAAAGTGCCCGAAAGGGTACAGCGACTTGAGCAAACCTTAATCTAAAAGAACATGTCTGGCAAAAATCGATTTGGATTGCAGTCTTCACTTTTGTAACTATGTTTTCAGAATTAGCAACAACGAGAAAGAGAGAAGTTCATGAACAACCCACCAATTAACAAAGAAATATGGACTGCACTACGCCAAAAGTGGGCGACATTAGATGATATCTCGAAGGTAGAATTTACCGTCTTAAAAGACCCTGAAGATGAATCTAGGGAACTTGCTATCGATGTAGCGCAGAACATCAATGGGGAGTGGGTTGTTCAGACGGTTCAATTCCAAGCACAGGAGGCATATCCTGTAATTGGGATTGTTGATCTCACTTTTGAACAATTGGAAAGCCTTGCAACTCAAGTGGTGAATACTGTTACAGTCCCCATAACCGGCCAGGAAACCTATGATGATGAAATGCATCTTGTTATGAAACGCATTTCACCGGAAACGGCAGAAATTTACGGGTACGTTATTTCAAAGGCAGGCGAAAAGATTAGTGTTCGAACAAATTATCAGCACTATTATGTCATGAATGAAATATTGGAACAAAAATCAAAGATCATGAGAGAAGAATATTCTGAAGTCCAATTGCATCGCAAGAAAGACGATTGTGGTCGGATATATTTTCAATTTATTCCCGCTTGATGGATTTAATAGTTGTCGGAAAGAGCTTTTATGAAGTTTGCTCTCGGCGGCGTCCCCGCCGCCGAATAAAGTGCCCCGCATGGGGTACGGTGACTTGAGCAAAACATAGTATCCAAATACGTTTCGCAGCCTATATATTAAAAAAGGAAAACAGCTATGCCCTTACTTTTGACGTTAATCTCTTTGCTGCTTTTACTTACTTTACTGGCGTCCATGTTTTTTTGGCCAAATAACACTGGTTGGATAAGCATCGCCATGCTCACTGTAAGTATCGGCATAGCAATCTTCCTGTCTGCCCGGAAACATTGGAAAGCCCACCAACAAGCAGAATGCACCCGCGAAAAAATGGTTCGCAACTTGACACTCGATATCCTTGGATTCCTGCTCACCATGGGAGCGGCGATGTATGCGGGCGGGATGGCCGGGGGATATCTTGGCCTCCGCGCCGGGCTTTGGATTGGGCTGCTGGCAGGCTTCGCTGGCGGATTTTTAGCGGCCTGGGGTGTCAGGTCTGCGTGGGGAAAATTGGTTTTAGCCCGGATCTAGCCGGTAGCAGCTTCGTTATAAGCGCTCCAATCTGGAACCAATCCAGTGGGGCCCGGAAGCAATTGCAGGCACACTAAAAAACATTGTCATCTCATCACAACGAACATAGGAGTCAAAGATGAACAAAACAATCAAATCGGTCCTCTTCTTCAACCTGGCAGTCCTGGCGACGACCGTCGCCGGGGTCGCGACCGGCCTGCTGGCCGGCTTTCTCTCGAACCTGGTCTACGTGGTTTTCCTGTTCCCATTGGGGATGGGCCTTATCGGCGCGTTCTTCCTGGAAAAAACCATCGCCGGGGCAAAAATCAGGAAAATTTCGCAAGGTATCCTGCTGGGCTGCCTGATGGCGATGGCGGTCTACGGGGCCTATCAGGTAATGAATTATGTCACTTTTCGAGGCCGGCTGCTCTTCGAAATGCACCAGAAAATCCTGGAAGAGACCGGCAGGTCTGAACCCATGGTTGCCAACGCGTTCGTGGATTATGCCCTGAAGGAAGAGACGGGATTTTCGGGTTTCCCCGGCTACCTCCTGTATATGGACAAGCAAGGCGTTACGGTCGGGAAAATGTTCGGTTCGGGCTTCAACCTGGGACCGTTTTTCACCTGGGTCTTCTGGCTGCTGGAGTGGGGGATCATTGGCTGGGTGACGGTCGGGATGGGCAAACAGGCCGCGGGCAGGCCCTTCTGTGAAGCCTGTCAGCGCTGGTATGGCAAGGAGCACCACCTTGGGGGCGTCGGCGAATCCAGCGCCACAGCCCTGATGCAACTGCTCGAGCGCCGGGATTTTGCCCGGGCAGGCCTCATGTTGGAAGCGGATGCGGAAGTGCCCAGCCTGGAAATTTACACCAAGAGCTGCGGGAAGTGCACCAGCAGCGATACCTGGCTGGCGCTCAAGCAAATTTCCCTGGGCCAGAACGGCAAGCTGAACTTCAAGCCCGGCGCGCAGATCTCCATCCGTC
>JAABTZ010000507.1 GCA_011389605.1 Desulfobacteraceae bacterium | reverse complement strand
ACCAACCCGTTAACAGGAAGGCAGATCCCCGTATATACGGCCAACTTTGCCCTTATGGAATACGGTACAGGGGCGGTGATGTCGGTTCCGGCCCATGATCAGAGAGACTACGAGTTTGCCAGAAAATACGGCATCGACATTGTGGTGGTCATAAAACCCCAAGAGCTTTCAGTTGAACAGACCGCATCAGAGCAGGCCTATACAGGAGACGGCATCATGGTCAACTCCGGGCCCTTTGACGGCATGCACAACCGTCAGGCCTACGATGATCTAATAGCTCATTTTGAAAAACACGGTATTGGGCGCAAAAGCATAAGCTACAGGATCAGGGACTGGGGCATTTCCCGACAGCGTTACTGGGGTGCCCCAGTTCCCATGATCCACTGCTCAAAATGCGGTATAGTGCCTGTTGACGACAAGGATTTGCCGGTAGTGCTGCCCGAAGACATTGATCTGCTGGAAGGCGGGGGATCGCCTCTTGCCTCCCATGAAACCTTTGTCAACGCACCGTGTCCCAAATGCGGGGCTCCGGCCAGGCGCGAAACCGATACCATGGACACTTTTGTGGAATCGTCATGGTATTTTGAGCGCTACTGCAGCCCGGACTGTGATACGGCAATGTTTGACAAAAATGCCGTTGATTACTGGATGCCTGTGGATCAGTATATAGGCGGAGTTGAACACGCAGTAATGCACCTGCTTTACTCCAGGTATTTCACCCGGGTATTAAAAGACATGGGCCTGGTCAACTTCAAGGAACCTTTTTCCCGGCTGCTCACCCAGGGCATGGTGTGTAAGGAAACCCAGTGGTGCCCGGAACACGGTTTTTTATATCCTGAGGAAACCGAAGACAGGGGAGAGACGGCTTTTTGCAGGAAATGCGGCCAAACAGCAGAAATCGGCCGGGTGGAAAAAATGTCAAAATCAAAGAAGAATATCATTGACCCGAATGAACTCGTTGAGCAATACGGCGCCGATACGGTAAGGCTTTTTTGCCTGTTTGCCGCCCCGCCCGAGCGGGATCTTGAATGGAGCGAACAGGGAGTGGAAGGCGGCTTTAGGTTTTTAAACAGAATCTGGCGGCTGGCGGCAGCCTGGATGGAGAACTTTCTGGATGTCAATGCATACAATAGTGCTCCGGACCAGCTAAATGACACATTGCTTCCGTTGTATATCAAAACGCACCAGACCATTAAAAAAGTCACCGACGATATTGAAGCCAGGTTTCATTTCAACACTGCCATCAGTGCCGTCATGGAACTGGTCAATGCCATGTATGCACTGGAATCGCAGCAAATCACACCAGGAAATGCCGATAAAACAACCGCTGCAGTGATGCGTTTTTCCATGGAAAATGTCCTGCGGCTGCTTGCGCCTGTAGTACCTCATTTTACCGAGGAGATCTGGGCTGCAATGGGCCATGAAGCCGGCAGCCTGGCAAATGAATCCTGGCCCGGATACCGGCAGGATTCTCTTTTATCCGATACACGGCTGATAGTGGTGCAGGTCAACGGCAAACTGCGGGCCAAATTTGAAGTAAGCGCTGATGCAGATGACGAGACGTTAAAAACCCGTGCCCTGGAAGACGAGAATGTGGCAAGGTTTCTTGGGGACAAACCAGTCAAAAAGGTTATCACGGTCAAACACAAACTGGTGAATATCGTTGTATAAAACCAGGACAGAGGCTAAAGGCCGCAAATTACTGACATGCTTTGCTTTGGTGTGTATTTCGTGCCTTATGATGATTCCGACAGGATGCGGATACCGGTTTTCAGGAGGCGGAAGCCTGCCTGGTGACGCCGGCAGCCTTGCTGTTAAAACCTTTAACAATAAAACAGGTGAAATCGGCATTGAAGCCATTGTCACCAATGACATTGTCTATGAACTGACACGTACGGCAGGCGCGGCCATTGCCGATGAAGATAAAGCTGATGCCGTGCTTACCGGGACGATACGATCTGCCCGCAGTGTCAATGTATCACACAGCTCTGCTCATGCCACGGCTGAAAGGCGCATTATCGTGGTTGTTGATGTAAAACTGACAGGTGAAGCCGGAAAAGTCCTGTGGGCCGCAAACAGTATTTCCGCCTCGGAGGAATACGCGGTAGCCGGAGACAACATGGTCACGGAGCAAAACAAAAAATCCGCTGTGGCCAGACTGTCAAAGCGCCTGGCACAGCGGATTTACTATCGGATGACCGATGATTTTTAAAACAGGCTAAACAGCAGAGCTGTTGACCCTTCGGTGCAGCCGGGAAATTTTCCGTGCGGCGGTTCTTTTGTGAATAACACCTTTGCGTGCGGCCTTGTCAATCACGGACTGGGCGCTGCAAAGCTCAGATGATACATCACCCTGGCCCCGGGCTGCGCTAAGTGCCTTTTTTACCGAGGTTTTCAGCTTGGTCTTTACGATTCTGTTGCGCATGCGGCGTTTGGTGTTCTGCTTGATTCGCTTCAGCGCTGATTTGTGATTTGCCAATGCTCCAATCTCCTTATATCTTTTTAAACTTTGGCTTTTGTTATCTGACCCTGACCGCGGTATCTTAGTTATCTATTTAGTTATCTATTTAGTTATCTATTTAGTTATCTATTTAGTTATCTATTTAGTTATCTATTT